>JAKFVJ010000229.1 GCA_021732245.1 Candidatus Obscuribacterales bacterium
ATGTTGCGTTTGCTTGTCTTGCGCCGCAATTGCCTGTACCGCTTGTTTGCAATAGGCGGCAACTGGTCCTGTTGGATCAAGGCGCTTACAAATTTGGTACTCGATCAAAGCTTCTTGTGCTTGGTTAAGCCTTGTCAGGGTATTGGCTAAATAATAATGCCCGAGCGAATTTGTCGGATCGAGACTGACTGCCTGACTCAGAAAAACGACAGCATGTTTATAACGCCCAGCATGATAGCTTCGGACACCCTGCTCAAAAGCCGTTTCAGCCAATACGGGATTCACGCCCAAAAGCGCCACAATCGCAAACGTAAAAGCTAGTTTTTTCATTAGTTGCTACCCTAACCAGCTTACGGCTTAACGGACGTAGCCAGTCAACTAATGTTCCCGTGTTTTTATTTTACCTCTGCAACAGCCTTTGGCTTGTTCAGGTTGTTTAAAAGCAGTACTGCCAGATCTTCTTTTTGGTTTAATTCAAGGGCTTTATTAACTTCCTTGATAGCCTCTTCCTTGTTGCCGCGGGCGGCCAAGGAAAGTCCAAGTCCGGCGTGGGCGGAAGCGTTTGCGGGAGCCAATTTTACGGCTTCTGAGAAGGCTTCTTCGGCGCCTTTAAAGTCGCCGTTTTTGGAAAGGGAAAGACCCAAACCAATTTGGCATTCAGCGTTGCCGGCTGATCTGGAAACAAGTTCCTTGTAGCGGGCTGCAGCCGATGACCAGTCACCCTTGCCTAATTCGAGAGCAGCCAGACGCTCGCTTGCTTCCATGTTTGAAGGCTCAAGTTCCAAGGCTTGCTTGAAGAGCTTAATTGCTTCGTCCAAGTTGCCTCTATCGAGTCTTACCGTACCCATTGCAATGTAAGGCAATGGTGACTTCGGCGACTCTTCGCTCAACTGCTTGAGTAGTGCCAAAGCTTCATTCTGGCGACCGCGCTTAGCCAGAGCGATTCCTTGACCAACTTTGGCTTCTAGGCAAGTTGTATCCAACGTTTCAGCACGCTTGTAGGAGCGATAAGACTCCATCCAATTGCCTGTACGAGCTTGAGCCCAACCAAGATTGACGTAGGCAATTGCATCGGCGCCGTTTAAGGTAATTGCTTTTTTCTCTTCGCGAATTTGTCCGGAGTAATCACCAAGGCTGCCCAAGATAACACCAAGATTGCCGTGAGCTATGCTGTTGTTTGGTGCAAGCTTGATTGCTTTCTCGGTTTCTTCTTTTGCCTTCATCAAATTGCCGCGCTTGTAATAGGTCAACGCGAGTGCCAGTCTTGCTTCGACATTTTTATCGTCGACATTTACTTTTTCTTGTGCGTCGCTTAGAGCTTTATCGAGATTTGCCTGCTCTTCAGCGCTTGGCTTTGTAGCTGCACAGCTTGTAATTCGCAAATTCTCGGTTGCTGCAACTTCTGGTTTAGCTTTGGCTTCAAGAGCGGATTTTCTTTCCACAATTGCTGCCAAATTTGTTTTGGCTGTAGCACTTTCCGGATTAATCGCAATTGCTTTTTGCGCAGCTGCCAAAGCGTCATCTAATTTGTCTTGCTTATTCAAAACCCAAGCAAGCTCTACGTAAGCATCAACATAATCTTGCTTCAACATGATGGCTGTGTTCAAAGCGTTGATTGCTTTGTCGTAATTGCCCAAGTGAGCCGCGGCAACACCCAAATTGTAATGACCGACTGGATTGTTGACGTTGGCTGTGATCGCCTTTTCAAATTGTGTCTGAGCGTTTATCCAATCACCCAGTTGAGCGAACTTCTCACCTACGGAGATCAAATTCGCCGGTGTCGTGGGAACTTGCATTGCAATTCGTGGTCTGTGACTGTAAGCTCGTCTAGTAACTCTTTTGTACTGAGTGGCGGCTTCCAGGCAACCACAATTGACCACTGTCGCTAAAACTAGCGTGAGAGGAAGCGCAAAATAGATTTTCTTAGCCATAACGGTCTTACCTCGATTGCCAATACTTGGCAGGCTGCACTAAGCACAGAGCTATATTTTAGTTCTCTTGGCAAAATTATCTTCTACTTACAACAATATGTTTCTAAAGCTTTCTCGTACAATTTAGTAACTCCTGCTAATCTTCCAATCGTGAAATCCAAAATTGTTGCCAATAACTACCGAATGCTTCTGAGTTTAATTCTCAGCGGCGGCGCAATTACGGGTGTTTCCGCGCAAGAATTGCCGGCGTCTTTGCCGCCGGAAACCACAGAAAATGCGGTTAGTGTATCGCCGCCGCCTGTTCCGGATCGATCGCTATTGCCGACAATGCAGCAAGAAGAAATGCTTCCACCAAGAGGCACGGGAATTCCAAAACCACCGCTTGCATGGCGTGCAGGTGTGGTGAAGAAAAACAGTTTTGTTTCGAGCACATTTTCCATGCCGCCATTTGCGCCGCCTATACAACAGCGCTTCATTCCCAACATGACTATTGACGCTAAGCGCGTTTATTTGAGCAGCAAAGACGACACATTTTTTGCTTTGCTGTCGACTTGTCCAAAGAAGGGCTTAATGGTGCTCTTTATGGACAGCATTGCCGGGAGACTTGTAGCGCAAGTAAATTCGGCGACTATTTCATTCAATGTGAGAGCGGTAGCGGGAAATCGATCTGTAATCGAAGCAAATGTTGAGCGGGGCGACAAGCAAGCGCTTGCCGGTATTTTGGATGACTTATTGCTAGCCACCGGATCATCAATGGCCAACGGGGGCACATTTTAGTGTCAAAACTGCTGGGGATTACGGGCACTATTGGCTCCGGCAAATCAACAATTGGCGAGATTCTCCAAGCCAAGGGAATTACTGTTGTTGATACGGATGCGATTGTGCATGATCTTTTGGCGAATTCAGAGAGCGTGAGAGAGAAAGTTGTTGCGCGGTTCGGGACGGTTGATCGCGTTGAATTAGGCAAACTCGTCTTTAGTGACAAGAAAGCGAAAGCGGATCTTGAGGCGATATTGCATCCGGATGCGATAATTGCTTGTCGCAAGATTGCTGATGAATCCACTGCGCCGCTTGTGGCGTATCTCGTGCCACTTTTATTCGAGGCGAATCTCGAAGACGAATATGACCAAATTTGGTCCGTGCACGTTGATGCACAGAAGTTGCGTGAGCGATTGAAGCTGCGGAACGGTTTTACCGACGCGGAAATAGACGCGCGGCTGGCGAATCAACTTTCACAAGAAGATAAAGCTAGCCGATCACATCAAACGATAGATAACTCGGGCACAATCGAAGAAACGCAAGTACAAGTTGAGAAGTTGTTAAAAGAGCTTGTGTAGTTTTGTCATTCTGAGGCTTTAGCCGAAGAATCTGCCGTAACTAAACGACGTTCGATTTGATCAACCTGAACGACATAGACGCACGGTAGGTTCTTCGCGTTGCTCAGAATGACAAAGTGTGCGGCGTTGCTGCGAAAGGGCGCATTGCATGCGCCCTTTCTGCTAACTACTGAACAAAACTACTCACCAAGAAACTGTTGTTTGTATTCTTTCCAGGCTTCGTTGATGTGGTTTTCGGATAATTCCATAGCCGGTTCGAATGGCAGATCAATGCGCTGTTTGCGTGGGGTGCCGGATGGATCGAATTCGGTGACGAAGGATTCTTGAGTGCCGATTTCGTAGAGGACGGCTGTTGTCCATGTGCCGTCTTTTAGTACTTCGAGTTTTCTTTCAAATTTGCGGCCTTCGCGATCTTTTGGTACGAGCATGACGCGACACGTGCTGTCAAAGTCTTGGACTTTGATGCCTCTGCGTGATGGATTCGAGCCGGCTTCGCCGGTTGTAGGCATTGGAATCTTGCCTGAAGGCAACGGTGCTTGTACTTTAGCGGCTGAAGACAAGCCGGCGGCTTTTAACACTGTACTTATGACTTCGTTTTCAAATGGTGCGTCAGGCGTTTCATCAACTGGTTTTGTTTCCTTTTCTGGAATAAAACCGGTTGTACGGCGACGACGCTGCAAACGTGAACGCATAAGTTCGTCGTCTTTACTTACTTCGGCAGCTGGTTCAGCAGGCGCATCTTGATTTGAAGTCTCAACAAAAGCGTAAAAACATGGCGGCGGGCAGACGCTTTCATTTTGTCTTACAAGCCGGCGGCATTTGGGGCACTCGCGGCTAACCATTTCAAACGTTTGTGATGTGAAGCCTGTCAGAGATTGCTTGTATTCTTTGATTTCAGCAGCAGACGGCAGAACAAGCTTCTGATATGACTTCAGGCGTACTGTCTTTTCGCCTTTGTTGTCGTCGACAACAGGCAAATTATTTTTGCGGGCGACCAATTCCCACAACGATTCATCAAACAGTGTGCGAGCAGTAAATTTCTTTATAGATTCGCCATAACGAACTGTTTTCGCTGGTTGTTGTGACTCTTTGGTTTCCTTGCCTTCCATGCCTAACTGAGAGCGAATGCTTTGGCGTTGAGCAGCAGTAAAGGCTTCGGCGGCAAAAGTATCATCGACTCCGCCAGCGGCGATCGAGCCGTGGCCTTGTCCCATGCCGAATTTATCGAACAGGGAACTATGACCAGGCTCTTGCCCGCTGATGAACTTTTGCCAGAAGGCCAGTTCTTCCTCTGGACTTCCAAATTCTCTATATTGAAACTGTAGATATGGGCCCTTGAATGTCTTTACTTCGTTTGGTGTCGGTAACACCAAATCCATTTCGGGCTTCATGCTGATTATGTATAACTTGCCGACGACTTTGGCTGGTATGCGATCGGTGTTCAAGTTGTAAATCAAGGTCGCTGCCGTCTTGCTCTTCAATTGAGTTTCGGCAATCATTTCAAGCGTATCGCCTTGCTTCGTTTTGTACTGGCGCCTTGCTTCTTTTTCGTCTTGCTTCTTCTTGTCGTCGTCGCCTTCGTCTTTGCCTTCGGTTACATCAGCGCTTGAAGCTCTTCCACCAAGAGCGGCTGCAATTGCAGCTTCTGCTGCCATGCGACGAGCGGCGTCCTCTTTGTCGTCCTCGAATTTCTTTTTGGTTCCTTGATCACGTTCAGCAAGTTCCTTTTGTTCGGCAGTGAGTGGATCTTTTTGACCAAGTGTGTTTGGTTGTGCTTTTGCTGTCGAAGCTGCCTGATCCGCAGCTTGTTGTTGAGCAGCAAGTGCATCAGCTTTGGCTCCCATGTCTTTAAGTATTTGCCCTTCGACTTTACCTGTAGCGAGACCATCTTGTTGAGTCGGCGGCACCTTCAAAGCACTTTCGGGAAGCTTTTGCGCAATTGCGGTTTGTTCAGCAAGCGCAGCACTTGCGGCTAGGTCTTTTATTTTAGCGGCTTGGTCAGGTGTAAGGTTGGTTGTTTCTTTCTGATCTCTACCTAGAAGTTGAGCGAAAGTATCTTTGCCGGCTAATGCGAGTTGTTGCTTAGAGTTGAGATCAGCAAAATCTTTGGCCATCGTATTGAGTGCCACTAAAACATCCCGTGATGTTAGACCGTTTTTGTCCAATCCCAAAGCGTTGTTGTAATCAACGGAGAATTTGTAGGCTTCTCCCAATACGGTTGAACGTTGAGCATTCTGTCCATCAGAATACATTTTGAATAAGTCGTATAATCCTTTGGCTAATTCCGGTGACAAACCTGGAATTGGTGGTGTTGGCTGAGTGGGACTAGCCAATTTTTCCAGACCTAATAATGTCCGCAAGTTAAACGCATAAGCGGAGTCGCTCATTGGCGAGCCTTTGCCTTGAAACTCTTGTGACAACAAACCAAATAGTTTTTCGGAGCGACTTTGATCGAGCTTCATCAGCTCTTCAACCAGTCCGCGTTGTTTTGGATCTATTGATTTCAGATCCGCTTTGCCGTCCATAATATCGCGCGCGGATTTTAGCGCTTCGAATAATTCACGACGCCCTTCGCGCGTGCTTAGATCAATTTTGTCCAGCGGTGATTTGTCACCACCTGCTTCCGGTTTTTCTGGAGATTTTTCTGGTGCTTTTTCTGAAGGTTTGTCTGCCGGCTTGTCTGCGGGTTTTTCTGACGGTTTGTCTGGTCCCCTGTCGGCAGGTTTCTCGACAGATTTCTCCGGGATACTCAGTTTGCCTTCACCGCTACCGGAACCCTTATCGGAACCACGCTCTCCACCGTCTTCACGGTTTTTGCCGCCGCCTTCGGCTGGCGGTGCATCACCACCACGTCCTTTTCCACCACCATCTCCACCGGATCCGTCGCCACGACCCTTGCCGTCACCAAGATGACTTTCGTCACGTCCTTTTCCACCACCATCTCCACCGGATCCGTCGCCACGACCCTTGCCGTCACCAAGATGACTTTCGTCACGTCCTTTTCCGCCACCGTCTATGCCTGGAATTTTGTCGCCTTTACCTGGTGCATCCGGTGTAACAACCGGTTGCGTAGTCAATTTTCCATCTGTCGGCACATCGACGGTTGTTTTTGTCGTTCCTTTGTCGGTGCCGGCAGTTATGCTTGCAGTTGCATCAGTGGTAACGTTTGAAGGTTTATCGCTAACGGTATTGGCAGCGGACTGCGGTGGCATATCCGTTACAACCGTAGCTGACGCGAGAGGTGGAGATGTCGAAACATCTGTTTTTAGATTTCTCGATTGTGTAAGAGTAGAACCATCATCGCTAACCCATGTTTGATTTCCACTTTTACCGCCACCTTTCTCAAGCGAATACTCTGTGTTGTTGTAAGTGAGAGTTGGTTTGCCATCCGAGCCGATGGTCTGCACAGCGTTTACTTCTTTTCCGTCTACATTGACTTTTACAATGTTGTTCGGACCACCAACTTCATTGCCCTTGATAATATTGTTGGTCTCTGTCGGGTTTTTCGCCGTGTCTTTCAAGACTTCACTGTGCAATGGTTGTGCAGCAACAGCCGAGTCGCCCCCTGGAGGCGGCGTAAAAGTCTCTTTCGGCTTTTTAACATCTATCATTTAAGACCTTGCTAGCTATAACAAATAGCTATAGCCGGGTTGACCGGTTAATTCGACGAGAGCCTGTGTAGTAAAAGTCCGGAAGCCCAGACCGGCACAATAATATGTAAAACAAGAGGGGTTGTCAACAAGATTTAATCGGTACTCCAAAGCCGCCACCAGGCAACGGCTCCGAGCATTTCTTACCCTTAAATCAGGCCTATAAAACAGCTACTGGCTGATCAAGTCCGGAAACATGGATAGCTCGCCATCGTGGGTCCTGTTTCGCAGCTTATAAACGACATCTGTTGTAACCGGTTCACCTTGGACTAAAAGCTTGTGCGGTGTACCTTCATCATCAAACCAAACGGCTAAATGTCTCATCGTTCCTGGTTTGCGCTCGCCAAAAATCCAGACTTCCCTACCCTTATAACGAGCACCGGCGATTTTTTTTGGTTTTCCGGCATCATCCAATACAACACCGCGCGCATCAACGGCAACAACATGCGCCTCGCCAACTTCATCTTCGAATGGTTTTTCCGGCGGGTGCATTACGAGTGCTTCGTCTAAAAATTCAACCACCGGCATCTGACGAGTTGCTGCACTTAAAAGACGTCCGTGCGCGAAGAACTTCCCCTGCTTGATGCCATTTACATCAAGCTCGTCAACGAGTGGTTTTGATTGGTTGGTTGTCTTGTTTGTATCTTCGGACATAATTTTTGATCTAGTAATTTATTTGCGTGTACAAAAAAGGCTAACGAAAGCCCCTCTATAGATTTGCCCGGCTCAGCTGGTTTTGTAACCACACTCACCACAGAATTTAGCGCCTGTCTCGATTTCAGCCGAGCATGCCGGACAAGTATTTTGCTCTTTTTCCGCAACCGTGTATGGCACATTACTGTCTGCCGGAGACAAAGACAATACAGGATAACCACAATCACCACAGAACTTCATGTCCCCATCAATGGCTGCTGAACAAGCTGTACAAACTGCTACGCGATTACTTGCTGTTGATGCGGGTGCTGCGATTTCCGGTTGAGTTATCGGTTTTAACTCCGGTTTCGGTTCCTCTCGTGGCTCAACTTTCGGTTGAGCTTTAGCTGCTGGTCGCTCTTCTCTTAGGGGAGGAACCACCGGTGGCTTGACTCTCGGTATTGGCGGTGGCGCCTTAACCGTAGGGACAGGACGAGTTGATACAACCGGTTCTGGTCTTACAACAGGCGTTGGTTCCGGCGCACGAATTACTTCTACAGCGGGTTTTACTTCAGCCGGCGATTCTACTTGCGGCAAAGGCTCTGGTACCGGTTCAATTTTTACTTCCGGCGCCACAGACTCAGCAACGACAATTTCTTTTGGCGGAGGAGCAGGCGGTTTTGCTGGTATTTCCGCCGGCTTTGCCGACGTTGCTTTGGCTGCCGGTTCCAGCTTTATACGTTCACCTGGTGTCGGTGTTTTTGCTGTGCTCTGTTTAACTTCAACTTCTTTGGGTGCTTCAACAAGTCGCGGTCTTGGCGGTTCTTGAACAACTTTACTTGACACCGTTGATTGAGGAACAATTGGTGTCACAACTGGCGCCGGTTCCGCTTTCTCTTGCGGGAAGTATCCCATCTCCACCAAATACTCTGATGGCTCCTGTTCTTTTTCTCTTACACTTGCAGCAAATGAAAGATAGAGTACTGCCTGCGCGCGCGTGAACGCCACGTAAAAAAGTCTTTTTTCTTCTTCGGGATCGCAATTGTCGACACAAGGGAAAGACCCCTGCGACAAGCCAACAAGAAACACAATTGGATATTCGCGTCCTTTTGTTTCTTGCACGGACAATACGGAAACCCCGCCGGTTGCTTCATCAAGTACCGGGTGTTCACGCGTACTGGTTAGAAACTTGAGAAAGTCACCAACACCGGCAAAATCTTTGGCGGCAATTTCCAATTCACTAATTGTAGACATAGGCTCATAGTACACATCCGGCGAGACACGAATTGAACCATAGTGATCACTGAGTCTTTGTGTGCGTTTGAGCAAGGCAATTGTTTCTGCGGGGGGTAATTTTTCCTGGTGCATGTTGCGAATAACACGGACCAATTGCTCTAATTCCTTACAAGACTTTTCAGCACTTGCTTCGGAATATATCTCTACCGCGCGCATAAACGAAAGGTTATTTGCTTCTGCAAAGCCGGCGATGGTCGATGCAATTTTTGGATCTACGTCTTTGTAGCGAATTTGACAAATGCGTTCGAAATCCTCCTTTGCTCTTGGTCCATCGGGATCGCTAACCAATCGCAAATACGAAAGCATGTCCAACCGCTCATTGGGAGCAAGTCCTTCTTGCCTTTCGCGGGCGACGTAAGCTATGCCTTTTCTGCGCAAAGAATCTTCCACCAATTCTCTGTAGCGCCCTTGCCGGCAGACAACAGCAATATCTTTTGGTTTATGTCCTTGTGAGAGGAGTTTCTCTATTTCTTTCAATACCGCATCGATTTCTTCTCGCTCGGAAGCATACTTTTGCGGACCAATCACAGCTGGTTTGCTGTTGGCTTCCCAGCCGGATAGAAGTCCTTTTTGAATGTTGCGCACTGTCATCAACGGCAGCACTTTTGATGCTTTTTCGGTTATTTCGCTGTCGGATCTCCAGTTTTTCGCAAGCAAATAACATCTTGTCCAGGGACTTTTGTGAGAAATGTCGGACAACAGATTTACTGACCCGCCACGAGAGGACAATATGGCTTGATCGTCATCACCGGCAACAAATATGTTGTCCTGCGGCGCGGCAATTATACGCGCCATCATTTCTTCGGCTGGAGTAGCATCCTGTAACTCATCAACAAGCACATAATCAAATTGGTTTTGATAACGCACACGAATGTCGGACCTATCTAAAAGCAAATAAACCGCTTGTGTGACAAAATCATTTTCATCAAGCTTGTTGGAGCGTTGCAATTGCTCTTCGTATGCTTGATAAATTTTGGCAACTATCTCCTGAACCTTGTCGCGCGCCTCATCCTTAGCCTGTTTCGGCGAAATCATTCGAGCTTTGTACAAAGCAATAATGCCGCCGATTGTAAATTCATCCAAGCCTTTGGATAAATCAACAGTGGCCGGATCTAATTCTTTCAAATGCTTGATCAACAAACGCTGCAGAACTTTATGTGAATTGGCTTCTGTTTTAAGGGGTCCTTTACGCTTAAGGGCCGCTAGATTATCGCTGAGAATCTTTTCTCCAAACTGCTTCCAAGAAAAGAGTGCTAGTTTTTCAAAAGTCTCACTATCTAGTCTTGCTTTCAACAATGTTTGGATAGGTGCAAGCGTCTCTTTAAATAACGACAGCACGAGAATATTAGCCGGATCCACGCCTTGATCCAAGAGATGCACAACTCGCTCGGCAATACATATTGTTTTTCCGGTGCCGGCTGCTCCGGATAAAGCGGCAGACCCGCCGCCATGATTGATAGCAACACTTGCAAGCGCATCTTCCGCCATAGTGGCCGGCAGCGTTAGCGGCAAGGACAAATCAGCAACACTGCCAATAAGACGACCGGGCTTTTTGCGTTTCTTGCCGGTTAGACACAATTCCTGCACTACATCTGCGCAACCGTTGTAGTTGTTTAGGATTTCCGCTGTGGTGAATCTCAACACCTGCCAACCGTCAGCAAACAGTCTGTGGTAGCGTTGCTTTTCTTCAACGGAGAGACTGTCACCATCTAGCCAGCTTGTGCCACCACATTCAATGTCTATTTTTTTGTCCGGCAAAACAAGTGCTAAATCAAGCAAATAGTCTTCAAAAACATGTTGTGGTGTCGCAGACAAGCCTCTTTCAGACAAAGACATCCACAGGTAATATTCGTCTTTCAGCATGGGTGGCAGGCCGCTGTCTCTGAGCATGGCAAACAACGACAGGTTGATCATGCTCGACTCTATAAGCCAGATAGCTTTTTCCCAGGTAAGCGGCCTTCCGGAAAAACTCTGATCTTCTAAATTGGCTCCCAGAGCCATGAATTCTTCGTAGCCATTGCTTGTCGTAATGACAGTCGTTAGCCCACGAGTTGCGCGTGGATAGATGAGGTGGTTGTAGAAATACCAGAGCTGGGCTTGATTCTTCGGTGGCTCCAAATCACGCACTACGACTAAGTCTTTAACGGCCAAATCATTTTCAATCGGGCTCAGCAAAGGCTTACCAAAATGAGCGTTGCTGCCTGATTCTTGCCACAAGTGTTCGGCTTGTTTGTAAAATTCCTCACCTGTTGTGACAAACACCGGCTTGCGTGTCTTCAATTCAAGAATTGCCGCCTCAAGCGCTGCTTCATCAGTTTCGGCAAAATCCGAAATGAATAAACCACGAGCCGACCCGCCGTAAAAACCAAAATTATTGGCAAACCACTTTAAGACCTCACCGCGATCAATTGAGGGCGGCGGCAATTTTGCCAATGCGGTATCGGTGGGTTTTTTAGCCAATGTGATGAGTGCTTCTGATAACAATTAATTGGCGCTTGCCAACCATTGTTAAGTTTGCCCAATAATTCTACTTGAAAACCCTTTATATATACCAGTAATGAAAAATAGTAAATTAATGGGAATAAGTAGTAACAAACACTTGCCTTGACAATATTCAGTTCGTCAAAGCAGTAGTAAAATGCAAGAGAGCTCGGTTGAAATTTTCAAAGAGGTCCGTAAAGGAGAGATCGTTTCATGAAACAAACAGTACTAGCCATTGCAATGGCTTCAACAGCACTCTTACCAGCCTTCGGTCAAGCTTGTGGAGATGAAGGACGTTACTTCCATCTGACACCACCAGCCTACTCGATTCCATCTGCCAGAAAGCATGCGATTCACCGCATGGCTAAGGCTATCCGCTGGTACCACGAGCACCTTGGTGACAAGCCACTCTGCACAACAATCGCTAAGTAATAGCCTTTGTTGAGCCGTCCGGGCTCGTAAAGAAAGCTAATAGAGACAGGAGTGGGCAATGCCTGCTCCTGTTGCTTTTTGGGGTTTTGTCTTTATCGGACGCCCTTTTTGTCCGAAAGGGCGCATGCAATGCGCCCCTACAAAACAACAAACGCTAGGGCCGGCGGCTCCATCGGCGGGCGTTGAATACGGGGTTGTCCCACGGTAGCGGTTGATTCGTATTGGTCGACACGGACAGTATGTCCGGCTGGTGAGCAATTAACAGCTTAGGCTGCAGCAGAAAGACGAATGGCTGCTCGTCGGCAAGAATTGCTTGTATCTCTTCATATGTATGTTTTCGCTCGGATGGGACCATGCTGCGCCTTCCCACGTCCAACAACTCATCAACTCGCTTGTCGGAAAATCTACAGAAGTTGAAAGAGCCACCGCTGCCCCAATTGAGGATGCACTCGGGATCTGGTCCGGTCGAGCGCGACAAAAGACAAGTTTGAAACTGTCCCTTCTTTAAATAGCGCTGGCGCAACGTCGAGTATTCGGCGATGTGCACTTCTGTTTTGATGCCTGCTTTGCGCAAGTTGTCGGCAATTATCAGTGCTTGATCTTGATAGTCATTGATCGTCAAAATTGAAAAGGCTAAATTGTTTACGCCTGTGCTTTTGAGCATATTTATAGATTGTGCCGGCTCATATGGCCATTGCTTGGTTTGCGCGTTGTAGACCCAGCTGGACGACGGAAAATCACTACTTGCCGGCTCAGCAAATCCTTCATATAGCTTGTCCATCATTGCCTTCTTATTAATAGCCATAGAAACAGCTTGGCGGACTTTTGTGTCATTGAACGGACTTTGATTTAAATTGAACGCTAAATAGACAGTGCGCGATCCATTGAAAGAAGCCAGTTTTACATCTGTCTTGTCCAAATAGTGCTGCCAGCTTGCCGGATCAATTTGCGCTACATCCAACTCCCTGTTTTTCAACGCTAGTGCCATCAAATATTTGTCCGGAACTACGCGCCAGACAAGCTCTTCGAATTGCGCGCCTTTGCCGAGAGTATTGCCCCAGTAGTATTTGTTTCGTTTAAAAACGAGTTCCAATCCTGATTTCCAGCCAGCCAAATAGAAAGGACCTGACGCAATTGGTTTGGTCGCAAACTGCAAAACGCCTTTGTCGGCTTTGTTGAGATATACAGCAGGCAAGACGCGCAATTCGGCTATACGACTCAATAGAGGAGCGCACGGACGAGATAGGTACAGCACCAACTTATTGTCGTGCTCTTCCATTTTTTCGATATCGGCGAAATCAGCTCTGTATGGTGATTCTTTCGCGCGAGCAACATTGAGTGTGGCGACTACATCAGCGAGCGTTAGTGGCGTGCTGTCGGAGAAATGCAAATCTTTACGCAGAGTAAAGGCATATTTTTTGCCGTCCGGCGAAACACTGAATGATTCGGCTAGCGCCGGCACAAAATGCAATTGATCATCGTAACCAACAAGTGCTTCATATACTAATGATTGCGCGTAATAAGATGCCGAATCAAGACCGCGTTGTGGATGAAACGAAATCGGCTCCCACGGCGCACCGAAGACGATTTGTTGAGAGCGTGGGGAAGGAGTTGATGTACAGGCGGATAAGGAACAGGCAATAAGTAGAAAGACAAGAATGTGCGTCTTTGTCATTCTGAGCCCTTCGCTTCGCTCGAGGGCAGGCTCCGCGAAGAATCTACCCAATGTTTGCCTGCGTACAGTTACGGCAGATTCTTCGGCTATCGCCTCAGAATGACAAAAATTGGAACTTCGAATCACGAAAAACCTAGTGACCAGCGCCTTGTCCTAAGAAATAGATGCAAGACATCATCACGAGCATCGAGCTTGTTACACCGAGCCAGAATGATGCAATAAGAATTTGCCAGACAATGAGAGCCTGGCGCGCAGTCATGCTCACGATAATGCCCATGCGATTGACCATGTAGAAAATAACGGCAGCAACCGTACACAAAAGCGGCAATAGTTTGAGACCCGCAGCTACAGGCAATGCGACCGCTGCCACTAGACTCAATACACAAAGGACAACCAGTCCAATTGATACGTAGTCTGAAAATCTTTGGCGAACCGACTCGGTTACCGAAGCATCATTGATAAACTTGATTGCTTCGAAGAAGTTGTTTAGGTGCCCCCGCCTTCTTGAAGCTGGGTTGCTATCGTCCCCCGGACGACTGGTTGGAATATCAGACTCTGCCATGAGACAATCTCCAGACGGGCACTAAGTAATACCAATCTATACTATCAACCCGAAGTTGTCTTGGACCTAGATTAGAAATCACGAAATGTCTATCAACAAAACCGGCAAACTTTATGTCCTTATCCTTCATTGGCAGGAGCTGCAGCATACCCTGGCGTGCCTGAATTCATTACGGGCGCTGACTTTCCGGGATTTTCGCATCCTTGTAGTCGACAATGGCTCAGAAACGGACGACGGTCAGACTATCAGTCGCCAATATCCGGAAGTTGAACTTTTACGCTTGCCGGAAAACCAAGGCTTTGCCGGAGGGTGTAACGCCGGTATCAAATATTGCTTGGACAAAGGCGCTGAATGGATCTGGCTGTTGAACAACGATACAAAGGTTGGAATGGACAGCCTCGAGTTGCTTCTCGATGCCGGAGAGAAGAATCATAAAGCAGGCGCGTTGAGCGGCATGGTGTTAACAGGCGCCGGTGAGACTTTCGCGGCTTCCGGGCGCGGCGAAATTGACTTTAAAAAAGCAAAAACGTATTTGCGTCCTGACGTGCCGAATGGTGCAACCGTTGTTGAATGTGACTGGTTATCAGGAAGCAATTTGCTTTTGCGTGCATCTGCTTTGGCTGAATCGGGGCTTTTTGATGAAGACTATTTTTTGTATTTCGAAGATACCGATCTGTGCCACCGTATTCGCTTAGCGAATTGGAAATGTCTACTTGTACCAGCAGCAAAGGTTGAGCACGTTGGCGGAGCGTCTACCGAAGGCAAACGCCGCTTTTGGCGCGCGTACTACTACACGAGAAATCGGTTGTTGTTCTTCAGGCGGTATTTGACGGGTGCTTCAAGATGGCCGGCGCATCTTTCAATTGCGGGACATTTGCTTCGTCATGCGTTGGTGTTGCCGTTTAGAGGGCCAATTGGACGGAAGCAACTGAAGGCGGAATATTTGGGATTCACCGACTATGTAAACGGCCGATTAGGACGCGCGAAGTGTCTTGATTGGTGTGACTGAGGGCGCATGCAATGCGCCCCTACAAAAGACAGGATGACGCGTTTCCATTGTCATTCTGAGGGAGCTTTAGCGACCGAAGAATCTACCGCGGCGTTACGTTGTTCGAGTCGATCAACCCGAACCTGGTTTACTTACGGCAGATTCTTCGCGGAGCCTGCCCTCGAGCGAAGCGAAGGGCTCAGAATGACAAAGGAAAGAGAACTATTCTTCCCCGTTTGATTCGGCTTCCGACTCGTCGGCGTGGAAGTCGTCTTCTTCTACGGGTTGTTCGCGGACTTCGCCTTCTGCGGGTTCGCCGGAGTAGCTTATGACGATGTGTCTGTTTGGACCCATGCCGCGGCTGTGTGAAGCGAGATCAGGGAAGTGTTCTTGGAGGTAGTTGTGCACGAGGCGTCTTTCAAATGCGCTCATCGGCTGTAATTCGTATTCTTCGTATTCGCCGTTTAGGACAGCAACGGCGCCGCGCTTGGCGCGATCGACAATTGACTGTTCGCGTCTTGAGCGATAGTCCATTACATCGATAATGATGTGGGCTTCTTCTGCTGCACCGGTGCGGCACATTTGGCGGAGTAAGAATTGCAAAGCTTCCAGCGCCTGTCCCTTGCGTCCGATTAAGAGTTTGGCGTCTGTATCCTGACAATCGATGTGGTAGCAGGTTGTTGATTCGTCGACAGGCTTTTCGCTGACTGTAGCCTGGATTTCCAATATCGAAAGTATTTTCTCTAGATGTTCTTTGGGGTTTTCTTGGGCAACTTCTGACATCACTAAATATCCTTATCAGGTTCGTTTAGTTTACTTGGTTAGAGCTGGCTTTAGCCACCTTCTTTCTTTGGTGACTTTTTCTTTTTGCTCTTCTTCTTGCCTTCTCCCGGCTCGCCATTGGTCTCGATAACATCAATGACTGTGCCTTCCATATTCTTCGAAGACTTAGCCGGAGGTCCATCGGACAAAACATCAACAATGGCAGGAGCCGGTTTGCGCATGATGAGCCAAGTCTGCAAACTCTGGATGATGTTGGAAATTACCATGTAAAGAAACACGCCTGAAGGCAACGGTATAAAGAAAAACATACCGGTCAATGCAATAGGCATTGTTCTTTGTGTTTGCTTTTGAATCATCACTTGCTCCGGATCGGCATTTGCCGGCTGTGGCTGCACCATGAGCTTTTGCGAGAGATACATGGTGGCACCAAACATCAAAATCAAGAATAGGTTATCCCAGTTGGCCGGCTTCAATAGATCCAGTCCTTTGGCGACTTTGCCCAGACTGCTTATGAAACCAAAGCTTTCTGATTTGGCGATACCAGGGACCATTGCTTCGACAGTTACATCACCTGTTTGTGGAAACACAGCCGTGCCGTCGCTGCTGACTGTTGCACCGTGAGCATCGCCTGTAATTTTCCATTCGACTTTGAAATCGGGAGGCAAAGTACCGTCAACGGCGCGTGTGCCGAATACGATTTGATCACCAGCGACTACTGTAGAGTCACCAGGGAAAACAATTACTTTAGCCAGATTACCTTCGCGGCTGACATAAGCACTGTTGCCGCCGGACACTTCTGCTTTTTTCACTTGCGCAGCTTCTTGTTGCGAAACAACGTGAATCTTTACCGGAATTGCCTTATCACCAAACGGCGGTCCGGTGAATGCGGCAAAGAGGGCGAAGAGAATTGGCAGTTGTACCAGTGTGGGTAAACAACCACCAACCGGATTGATTTGATTCTTTTGGTAGAACTCAGCTGCTTTCTTCTGGAATTTTTCAGGATCGTTTTTATAACGGTCCTGAATTATTTTCAATTGCGGCTGCAATTGCGACATGCGCTGCATTGAGCGGGTCGAGCTTGCAACAAGCGGATAAACAAGAATACGCACCAGAATCGTCAGAAAGACAATCGCCCAGCCATAGCTATGGCAGAATTTGGCAATTTCCTCCAAGACAGGCAACATGAATGAGTATGTAATATCCACTATGGGTTCCCCACTATTTCGGTCAACAACTTAGGTGATGTCACTTTGAACGGGCGCATGCAATGCGCCCCTACGCCGACGGTACGTGCAGGCGGAAAATCTGTGCCGCCTTTGCAAAATGGATTACAACGCAAAAGCCTGCATCCAGCCAACGCTGCGCCTTTGAGGGTGCCGTGCATTTCAATGCTTTGCTTGGCATAATCCGAACAACTTGGATAAAAGCGACATGCCGGCAGTCTCATCAAGCGCGTTGCTTGATAAAAACGAATTGCCAGCAAAAATAGTTCTTTCATCGTTTCGTTTTACCGAAGGACTTGTCTGCTTTATCAACTGCTTCACTCATTGTTTTAACGAGTTCATCGAAGCCGGCACTTACTGCTTGTTCGTTGATCAGCCAGACTACTGCGTACCATTGCTTAAGACTTTCTTTCTCCAGCCGTACTCTTCTGTATGCTTCACGCACTCTGCGTTTCGATCTATTGCGTTCTGTCGCTTTGCTGTGAGTTTTTTTGCTAACTACAAAACCGGCAAACGGCAATCTTGCATGGCTGCGTTCTTGCCTGGGCAAGACATACAACGTCACTGCCGGAGAAGCTACGAATTTTCTTGCTGCATAGGCACGCTTAAACAAGCTTGCTCGCCGCAACCGCTCTTCTTCCGGCAGCACAAAAACCTAGACGGAGAGCTTGTAGCGGCCTTTGGCGCGGCGCGCTTTGAGTACCTTTTTGCCTGCTTTGGTGGTCATGCGCTTCAGGAAGCCGCTATCTTTTTTGGCTTTGGTTTTTGAGCCTCTGAGAGTTCTTTTCATTACAGTGTCCTTTGTACTAGTTGCCAAATACTGGCAGAGCTATTGCTTAAATATATTAGTGATCTACAAGTTAGTCACTTATGCTATCATCTCAGGCAACATTGTTCTTGGCAGTCCTATAAGGACTCGGTTAAATATTTCCGAGACACAGCCTTAGTTTAAAGGCTTACTCTGTTATCTGATCGAGTTGCTGTCAAAAGCCTTTTGATTAAGGAAAACATAAAGTTTGAGCGGGAAACTCCAACTATCGGCGCCTGAGATTTGGGAATTGGCCAAGAAATCTCTTGCTCAAAAGCTCAGCCATCCGTCATTCAAGATGGGCGTAGATGTGGCTCAGCTTCAGGAATTGACCGAAGACGAAGCTATCTTAGGCGTTCCAAATGACGGCACAAAAACTTTTGTCTGCTCCGGATACATCGAAATAATCGTCAACGCCATTGCTGAAGTACTCGGCAAAAAAGTTGCGCTCAAGGTTGTTATTGATCCAAGCCTCGAGCAAGATTCTTATAACGGTTCTATCGCTTCGCTGTCCGCGTCCGGCTCAGCGCCTGCGCCGAAAGCCGCACCCCCGGCTGATTTCATCGTTCCGGCACAACCGCAATTTAACGCGCGTGTAACTTCGTCAAATCTTTCAGCTAAGTACACATTCGATAGTTTTGTTATCGGATCCCATAATCGCTTTTTGCATTCGGCAGCTCTTTCTGTTGCCGAAAGACCAGGACAGTCATATAACCCTCTTTTCATTTACGGGGGCGTTGGTCTTGGAAAAACGCACATAATGCAAGCAATCGGCAATCAATTGCTGAGATCCAATCCACAATTGGTCGTGCGTTATTTGAGTTGCGAGACTTTTACAAACGAACTCATCAGTTACATTCGCGATGACAGAATGAAAGAGTTTCGCAAACGTTATCGACAGATTGACGTCTTGCTCATTGATGATATTCAGTTCATCGAGGGCAAAGAAGCGACCCAAGAAGAGTTTTTCCACACTTTCAATGCGTTGAAAGACAACGATAAACAAATTGTTCTTTCTTGCGACAGACCACCCAAAGCGCTTGCTCGTCTTGAAGACCGCTTGAAGAGCCGCTTTGAATGGGGACTAATTGCTGATATTCAAACTCCGGATTTAGAAACGCGCTTGGCTATCTTGATGAAGAAAGCAGAATCGGAGAAGTTGGCTGTTCCGCATGACGTACTGGAATTCATTGCCACTTCCTACACAACAAATATTCGTGAGCTGGAAGGCGCGCTCTTGCGCATTACCGCTTATTCGCGCATGACCGGCGCACCGATAAACATAGGCATGGCCGGACAAGTACTTGAGCCATCCGGTCCGCCGAAATCCAAGAAAATCATTACTCTTGATCAAATACTTGAGGCAACCGCATCACACTATCGCCTTGAAGTAAGTGAGTTGCGTTCAACAAATAGATCACAGCACTTGGCTCTACCAAGACATATCGCAATGTACCTTGCGCATGAACTTCTCGCCATGAGCTTTCCAAGGATCGGCGAAGCTTTCAGTAATCGCAAACATACATCTGCTCTATATGCGCACAAGCGCATAAAAGAAGAATCTTCGAAAGATGCCGCCCTGTTACAAGACATCAAGCAAATCAGGCACCAGCTGAGCCTTTGAGTGCTTGTCGAAAACTTGTAGAAAACCTGTGTTTTGATTGTCAGCTTCTTGTCGGCCGAGGATTTTGACAAAGAAGACAAGATTGGCGGATCGATCTCTTGGCCAACTGTTTTTCTACAGGGGTGATCCAATACTGGCTTGTCGTCCATCGGTTATCTACAGAAATCGGACTCCCCTCTTACTCCTATTTATAGAGATCTAGTAACCTCGTCCAGAACCGTTTCACCAAAGAAGGCACCCAGCCTTGAAATTAGCTCCCCAAAGGAGTAACCTTTCAGGCATAGAGTTCTTGCCGAGGATATAGCTATGCATTTTGCTATCCAGAAGGACGCATTGGTTAAAGCGCTGAAGGACGTCAGCAGCGCAATTGCCACTCGTGTTGTTCAGCCGATTTTAAGCAATGTTCTTATCGAATCAATCGATGATGTGACATTGCGCTTTACCGCAACAGACCTGGATTTAGCAATTCAGACCAAGTGCCCCGCAGTTGTCTACAAGCCGGGTGCTGTCACTTTGCCGGGCAAGAAACTTCTGGAAGTTGTGGCAAAGTTGCCGAACGACTTGGTCACAATTCAAGTCACACCCGAACATGAGACAGCTGTCACCTGCCAGCGTTCGAAGTTCAACATCTCCGGCTTGGCTGCAGAAGATTTTCCAAAAGTGCTTGATTCGCGTTCTTCAGACGGGCTTGTTATGCCGTCCGAAGTTTTGAAAAGAGCAATTGCCCAAACAGCCTTCGCTGCTGCCGGTTATGACGCAGCCAGCATTCTAGGCGGTGTCTACTTGTTGCTTTCCGATGGTTCTTTTGAAGCCACAGCAACAGACGCATCCAGACTTGCTCACAGAAAAGACACACTCAATATCTCCAGTCCGGCAGCTCGCAGAGAAAGCGAGAAAGAAGCTGAAGGTGGTGTTACATCGACAACAGCGACGATGGATCGCCCAGTCACGCTGAAGGCAATTGTGCCTGCCAGAGCTTGTGCTGAGCTGACAAAATTACTCGACGTTAAGGAATCACCGGAAGTGCGCATTGCCATGCTTAGCGGGCAAATCACTTTCGAAACGGATTCACATTATCTGAGCACACGCCTAATTGGTGGCGAGTATCCTCGCTATCAGGAGCTTTTCCCGGCTAACTACACGCACCTAGCCCACTTCGAGCGCGAAGCTTTGATGTCGGTTGTAGAGCGTGTTGCTGTTATGTCTGACGAGCGCACACACTTGATCAACTTGCACTTTGATGGCGAGACCTTGAAGGTTTCTTCCAACACGCCTGATGTTGGACGCGCGCAGGACGAAGTGCCGATGCGTTATGAAGGCGAAGCATTGGATGTAGCCGTCAACGTCCGTTATGTTGTTGAAGTTTTGCAGAAACTGACAAGCGCAGAAGTGCGTTTGGAAATGACCGGATCTTTGAAGCCGCT
>JAKFVJ010000216.1 GCA_021732245.1 Candidatus Obscuribacterales bacterium
TTACTATTTCGATGAGTCCCCACAATCCGCCGGCAAATGCAATAAAGAGAGCTGTGTAGTGGCTATTAAGTAGTGCCCAAGTAGACGTGACATAGAAAACCCAAGGCAAAATGGGCAGCTTAGAATCCCTCCAGCGGCAAATAATCATTAGACTGCCAAAAGAAACAACAGAGGCAAGTTCAGCCAGACTGTACATGCGGGCTTCTTGTGCATAGCCAATATCAAACGGCGAAACAGCCATCAGCAAGCCGGCAAATAATGCAGTCTGAGAATTGAAAATACTTCGGCTTACAACATAAACAGCTGCCACCGCTAAAAGAGAAGTCAGGCAAGATAAAAACCGAATTGCAATATCAGAACCACCGAAGACTTGCAGCCATTTATTGAGCATTACTGCATACAAAGGCGGACAAACCAAATCCACCTTGGAGAAGTTCTTCATAAGCCCGTCGGTATCAACCAGGTCTCTGTATTGAAAGAGATAAGGCGTATCGCTTACCGCGGCAAAGTCAGGAGCCTCATGCCCATAAGTCTCAATCAGAGTTTGATAACACTCGTCCAGCCACAGACTTTCAAAACCCAAGCCGGATAGTCTTAAGCCGAAAGCCAAGATGAGGATTAGAACTAGGGTCTGGACGTCTTTTCGGAGCACGGTGGCCTCTAATTATATTAATCAGTCTATTTTAGGTTAAATGTTTAGCTGGCCAAACTTTCGGGAACATTAAAAGCTGACGGAGTGACACGGAAGGCTACCATGGCCCTTGTCAAAAAGGAATTTGGCGACCTTCTCGTCGACAACGGGCTAATCACCGACGAGGAGCTACAGAAGGCCCAAGAAGAGCGCGCCCGCACGGGTGAGCCGCTCTCAATGGTCTTGGCCAAAATGGGGTTGGTTACGGAAAACCACCTCAAGACAGCCCTTGAGCTGAAGTTCGGCGTCACTTATGTAGCTTTAGCCAACAGCACCCCGGATGATGACATCCTGGGCATGCTGCCGGAAGGCATCATGCGCAAATTCCAAGTCGCCCCCATCGGCAAAGAGGGCGACAGACTTTTGTTGGCAATGGTCAATCCGAACAATTTGGTGGCGCTCGATGACATCAAATACAGACTGCAGGGTTTGCATATCAAACCAATGGTCTGCACCGAGGATGACTTCCAATTTTTCATGGAGACTTGCTATGGCAAGTTCATGTCCAAAGCCGGTCCTGGCGAACATGAAGAAGCTCAACAAGCGTATCTAGATCAAGAAGTCGACTTGACCTCAGCCCTTTCCATCATCAACGAGCAGAAACAAGAATTTTCTGAAATCGAGATGGCCAAGCAAGCGGCTGACGAGCCTATCGTGCTTCTGGCAAACCAGATATTAGCAAAAGCAATCAAGATGAAATATTCCGATATCCATATCGAGCCGCAAGAAAAACAAATTGTCGTTCGTTATCGCTTAGACGGTGTCTTATTCATTGACCGCAAATTACCAAAGGCAGTTTTGGGTCCGTTAATCTCGCGTTTTAAGATCATGAGCAACTTAGATATTGCCGAAAGACGCATACCGCAAGACGGACGCATGCGCTTGAGATTCTCCGGACGCGATACGGACTTCCGTGTCTCCACACTTCCAGTCAAACACGGCGAGAAGGTGGTGATGAGACTTCTCGATAAAAGCAATACGGCATTGCAATTGGACAAGCTTGTTTCCGACAAGGAAAGCCTCGACGAAATAAAAGACATGATAAGCAAACCCTACGGCATTATCTTTGTCTGCGGTCCGACAGGTTCCGGAAAAACAACGAGTCTCTATGCCGCTCTAGCCGAACGCAACTCGAAAGAGATAAATATCCTCACTGTCGAAGACCCGATTGAATATGACATGAAGGGTATTACACAAGTGCAAGTACTGCGCGAAAAAGGCGTGGATTTTGCTCGGGTGCTAAGGGCATTTCTGCGTCAAGATCCCGACGTTATGCTCGTCGGTGAAACACGCGACAAAGAGACAGCCAAAATAGCTGTCGAAGCAGCCCTCACCGGTCACCTTGTATTCACTACACTCCACACAAATGATGCACCGTCGGCAATAACAAGATTGTCCGAAATGTCGATTGATCCATATCTCGTGGCGGCAGCCACGATTGGTGTCGTAGCTCAGCGATTAGTAAGACGAGTTTGCGCTGACTGCATCGAAGAATATGTACCGGAGAAATCTGTGCTCGAATATTTAGGACTTATGGAAAAGCACCATGAGAAAGTCGCTGAGGCAACGATAAATTACTATCGCCTGAAAATTAATGATGACGGTATGCCCATATTTTACAAAGGCAAAGGCTGCAACACCTGCCAAAACACCGGCTACAGAGGGCGTTCCGGCGTTTACGAAATCATGCGACTATCGGATGAACTGCGCCAGCTAATTGCTTCCGGCGCCAATCTCTCCCACGTTCGATTTGCCGCCAAACAAAACGGCATGATACCACTCAAAGACTATAGCATCCGCCTGGTTGCGCAAGGAGTGACAAGTGTCGATGAAGTCATACGTGTAACGATGTCCGACACCACAGGACACGACAAACTCTGTCCTACATGTCACAACCCCATCGGCGATGATTTTGTCAAATGTCCATTCTGTCAATATGACCTGAAACAAACTTGCGCGCGATGCGGTGCCTTCCAAGAAGCTTCCTGGGAAAGTTGCGCTCAGTGCGGATTTTCCAAAGACGATGCATCATGTGAGACCTCTTGCCGAACATGCCAGGCTGAAGTCGACAATACCCTGGACACTTGTCCATACTGTCAAACGGCAAAAAAAATAGGGGGTAAAGCTTAAGACAATGGCCCTAATTAAGAAAGAAATTGGCGAATTACTTGTAGAAAACGGCTTAATTACCGATGACGAATTAAAGCTGGTACAAGCGGAACGCGCCCGCACTGGCGATCCTCTGACCGTCATTCTTTCGCGCATGGGTCTTGCCGGTGAAAGTCATCTTAAAAATGCACTCGAGTTGCAGTATGGCGTCCCCTATGTGGCCCTGTCCAAAGTTGAAGCTGATGAAGAGCTGATGACGCTGTTGCCGGACGGCATCATGCGCCAGCACCAACTCGTCCCCGTATCCCGCCAAGGCAATAGATTGACCATTGCCATGGTCAATCCAAACAATCTTTTAGCCCTAGACGACATCAAGTACAGGCTAAAAGGCTTCCAAGTAAGTCCTCTTGTCTGCACCGAAGATGATTTCCAAAACTTTATGGAAACCATGTACGCGCGTCGAGAAGCGGAACTTTTCGTATCTCCGGAAGAACAAGAACGCCAATTTATTGAGGGTGATGTAGATTTATCCACACTGGATACAATCGACACCGATCTCGATATGAGCATCAACGAGATTGACCTTGCGCGTTCCGCTGAAGATGCCCCAATTATTTATCTAGCCAATCAAATTATCGCCAAAGCCATAAAACAGAAATGCTCTGATATTCACGTGGAGCCTCAAGAAGAAGACATGCTTATTCGCTATCGTCTGGATGGTGTACTTTACGTGGATCGCAAACTGCCGAAGGCAATTATTTCCGCTCTTGTCTCCCGCTTCAAAGTAATGTCCGCTCTGGATATTGCTGAAAGACGCGTACCTCAAGACGGCCGCATTAGAGTACGTTTCGCCAATAAAGATATCGACTTCCGTGTCTCTACCGTACCTGGCAGATACGGCGAGAAAGTGGTCATGCGTATCTTGGACTCTTCCAATGTGCAATTGTCGCTGGACAAATTAATTACAGACAGCGATTCCCTGGGTCACGTGCGGGAAATGATTCGCAAACCGTTCGGTATTATCTTTGTTACAGGTCCGACAGGTTCCGGCAAGAGCACATCACTATATTCAGCACTGGCGGAATTAAATTCGCCGGGAGTAAATATCGTTACTGCTGAAGATCCAATTGAATATGAAATGATCGGCATTAACCAGACTCAAGTACTGAGAGAAAAGGGACTGGACTTTTCCCGCATTTTGAGAGCCTTCCTCCGTCAAGATCCGGACATTATGCTCGTCGGTGAAACGCGCGACAAAGAAACAGCCAAAGTAGCTGTCGAAGCTGCTCTCACGGGACACCTGGTTTTCACGACGCTTCACACGAACGATGCGCCATCGGCGATTACACGTCTAGCGGAAATGGATATCGATCCTTTCCTTGTGGCATCTGCAACTATCGGCATTGTTGCTCAGCGTCTGGTAAGAAAAGTTTGCGAAGAATGTAGAACTGACTACGTACCGGATAGAGCGTCATTAGAATATATTGGAATGCTCGACAAAGGACAGGAATCGCTGGCGGACGCAACCATAAAGTACTACCGCCTAAATGTCGGCAGCAACAACTTGCCTATCTTTTACAAGGGCGTCGGCTGTGATGTTTGCAACAAGACCGGCTACAAAGGCCGCGTTGGCGTGTATGAAGTCTTGCGTATCAATGATGAAATTCGCGAGCTAATTTCATCAGGCGCCTCAACTGCTATGCTCCGGTTTGCAGCCAAACAAGCCGGCATGATACCACTGAAAGATTACAGCTTACGCCTTGTCGGTGAGGGAATGACGACAATTGATGAAATCATTCGTGTAACTATGTCCGACACGGGTGGCGAAGACCGGTTATGTCCGAAATGCCGCAACCCAGTAGGCGACGATTTCATGAAGTGTCCATTCTGTCGTGTCGATCTAAAACAAACCTGTAAACGATGCGGGACCTTCCAGGAAGCGCACTGGTCAAGTTGTCCTAAGTGCGGCTTAACGACGCTTGAAGCGGCATTAGACGGCAGGTGTGAATGTTGCCAGGCCAATGTACCTGGTTCATGGCATTGTTGCCCGCATTGCCAAACGAAAAGAAAAGTTGTCCAGCCGGTGAAACAGGTGGACAAACCAACAGCAAAACCTCTGGGGCAACAATCGGGAAATGAGGCAATAGCCCTCTAGAAAGGTGAAAATAAATGAGCATTGAGATGCAAGAGATACTGCAAGTGGTTTATGACCGCGGAGCTTCCGACTTACATGTTAAGGTTGGACAGCCACCAATTATTCGTGTCTCCGGTAAACTCATTCGCACACAGTTTGATCCTTTAACCAAGGAAGATACACAACGACTAATTTTCTCTATCATTAACCAAGAACAGCGTAAAACTCTTGAACAGACCTATGAGCTAGACTGCAGCTATGGTATTGAAGGACTTGGTCGTTGGCGTGTTAACGCTTATAGAGATAGAGGTTCTTATGCGGCAGCTTTACGTACAATTGTTGCCAAAGTGCCTAACATGAATGAACTTGGGCTGCCCCCTTTAGTTAAAGAAATTGTCCACAAGCCACGCGGAATTGTATTGGTAACAGGACCAACGGGGTCTGGTAAATCAACAACTCTGGCGTCCATGATTGACTGGATCAATGAAAATCGTTGCGAGCACATTCTCACTATTGAAGATCCAATTGAATTCATTCACGGCAACAAACAATCAGTTGTTTCTCAGCGCGAACTCGGTAATGACACTAGAAGTTTCAGCAATGCATTAAAAGCTGCCTTGCGTGAAGATCCTGATGTAATTCTTGTAGGTGAGATGCGCGATCTGGAGACCATTCAATTAGCATTAACAGCAGCTGAAACTGGTCACCTTGTATTCGGCACCTTGCACACTTCGTCAGCTGCACAGACAATTGACCGTATTATCGACGTCTTCCCACCGGCGCAACAAGAGCAGGTGCGCGTAATGCTTTCAGGATCATTGGTGGCAGTATTGAGCCAGACTCTTCTTCCTAGGCTGCAACAAGCTCAGGGTAGTACCAACTTGACCAAAGGTCGGGTTCTTGCCCTAGAAATTCTTGTTAATACTCCCGCAATTGCCAACTTAATTCGTGAAGCTAAGACGGCGCAAATTTATTCAGCCATCCAAACAGGAGGCGCACACGGCATGCAGACGCTTGAATCTTGTCTTGCCAATTTATGCAAATCAGCACAGGTTTCTTTGGAAGACGCTCTGTCCAAATCGTCACATCCGGAGGATTTACAGCGCCTGCTTGTCGGTACACAATATGCAGGTACGGGTGTGCGACGCTAAGGAGAGTTAACTAGTTGGTCGAATTCATATACAAAGTTAGGGACAGAACAGGGCGGGTTTTAGAAGCCACAGCACAGGCTGAATCACCCTCGGCGCTGCGTGCGCGACTAGCCAGTCGCGGCATGAGCGTTGTTGAGATACGCGCAAAAAAAACATCGAATGCTTCAGCCAAGCCTCAGGACTTGGCAGCGGATGCAATTGTTGACGCCGCTAAAAGGACATTTGGTGCTCAAGGTACGTCAAGTCCAATAATGACTCAAGTTGTGGCGCTTCTTCAACCGCGCGTCGGACTTAGGGATCTCGTTGTATTTTCACGCCAATTTGCCTCAATGGTGAAAGCTGGTGTAGCTATTCTGCGAGGGCTTGCCGTCATGGTCGAGCAATGCGAAAACAAGAAAATGAAAGCCACGCTTGAATCAGTTCGCAAATCAGTTGAACAAGGGCTCTCACTATCTGATGCTATGTCTCACCACCCGGATGTGTTTGATAGGCTTTTTGTGGCAATGATTCGCGCCGGAGAAACAGGCGGTATTCTCGATGAAGTACTAGCTCGCTTGGCCGAATTTCAGGAGTCAGCATCGAGACTCACCCAGAAAGTACAATCAGCAATGTATTACCCGATTGCTGTATTGCTCGTTGCTCTATTAGTCTTGTGGGGCATGCTTACCTTTATTTTGCCTATCTTTTCCAAGATGTTTACGGAAATGGGCGCAGAGTTGCCGGCATTTACCCAACT
Organism: Candidatus Obscuribacterales bacterium; assembly: GCA_021732245.1. Lineage (GTDB taxonomy): Bacteria > Cyanobacteriota > Vampirovibrionia > Obscuribacterales > Obscuribacteraceae > SBAT01. The sequence goes on from JAKFVJ010000216.1 coordinate 6,822, forward strand.
GCTGTTGTCCTTATCGGACTTTGTTCGATCCATATGGATGCTAATTCTATTTCTGGCTGTTCTCGGGGCAGGGGCAGGTATTGCTAAGTGGTATCAGACGGAAGATGGTCGCTATAAAATTGATGCCTTTCTCTTGACTCTGCCTGTTTTCGGCGACCTTTTAAAGAAGGTGGCTATCGCTCGTTTTTCTCGCACATTCGGCACATTAATTCACTCCGGCGTTCCAATGCTCTCTTCGCTGGAGGTAGTTAAGGAGACAGCCGGAAATGCTGTAATCATGCGCTCCATTGAAAACGTGCACAACGAAGTACGCCAGGGCGGCACGGTTTCCAAACCCCTTTCCCGAGACCCAATCTTTCCACCCATGGTTACCCAGATGGTTGCCATCGGAGAAGAAACCGGTCGCATGGACGAAATGCTGGAAAAAATCGCCGATTTTTACGATGTTGAAGTAGAAAACTCCGTGGAAGCCCTTACCTCTTTGCTTGAGCCAATCATGGTTGTAGGCATAGGCGGTATCGTAGGGGCTGTCGTTATCGGCATGTACCTGCCTATCTTCACCATCATCAACCAGGTTAAATAATAAAGATTGGGCGGGTTAAGCCGTCACAGATCTTGCCTTTGCTTTTCATTGCCGCTTACAATCAATTACAATATTAATTAGTCGACACGAGGCAATAAATGGTGCACCGGAGCTTGCAAGAAAAAACGCAGCCAACGCCGCCGGAAGAACCGGCACTCGAGCAGAAAATAGACCTCCAGGGGTCGGAGCGGTCCGAAAAGGACAGAAGCCACGATCAAATTCATCAGTGGCTGAAAGTCTATGCCGAGACTAGAGACCCGGCCGTACGTGATGCTGTCATCCAGGCGGCAATTCCGCTTGTTAAGCGTATTGCCTATGGCTTAGCCCGCCGTTCGACTGACCCTGTCGAAGATTTGATTCAAGTGGGCTCAATTGGGCTTATCAAGGCTGTAGACCAGTTTAAGCCGGATGCCGGCGCTAAGTTCCAGACTTACGCCACCCACTTAGTAACAGGTGAAATACGCCACTATTTAAGAGACCGGACGGCAATGATCCGTGCTCCCAGAGAATTGCAGGAATTGTCCTTCCGCATCAACCGTTTGGTGCAAAACCTGACATTGCGCCTGGGCAGAGAGCCCACCGATGTAGAAATTGCCGGCGAGCTGCAAATTCCCGTATCGCGCGTTAACGAAGCCTATGAGGTAGACAGACGCCGTACGATGATTTCCCTTGACCAAGCCTTGACAGGAGACGCCGGCAACGAGCAGTCTCTGGTCGATACCTTGGTTGATGGCAAGTATCAAAATTTGCAAATAGCCAAAGAAGACCGTTTCATGTTGGGCGAAGCTATCAAGCAATTGCGCGATGGTTTGCGTGAGGTTGTTGAGTTGACTTTCTATGAGGACTTGAGCCAAACTGAAGTCGCTCGCCGCCTGGGAATATCTCAAATGCAAGTCTCCAGGCGACTGATAGCAGCTACAAGCGAGCTGTACAAGATAATCACCCAAAGCAAGAAGGGCGCCAGCCAAAAGAACAACCATGACCCAAGCCGTCATTGAAACAGTAAATTTAGGCAAAGTACACTTCAGCAACTTTTTGAGAAAACGATTTCAGGCTCTTGACCAATTGAGCCTGACGATTGGCAAAGGCGAGACATTTGGCTTGCTCGGCTTAAACGGCGCCGGCAAAACTACAACACTCAAATTACTGCTTGGACTTTTGCGCCCGACAACAGGCGAAGTAAAAGTTTTAGGGTACGATGCAGGCCACGTGAAAGCTCTTGCCAGAGTGGGCTTTTTGCCGGAAGCTCCTTATTTCTATTCTTATTTAAGCGCGCAAGAATTCCTCGATTTCTCAGGACGCCTGTTTGCCTTGCCGGAAAAGCAAAGGAAAGAAAGAGCCAAAGAACTTTTGGAACTGGTGGGGCTGACTGATGCGGCCAAAAGACCTATTGGTAAATTCTCCAAAGGGATGATGCAGCGCTTGGGAATTGCCCAATCTCTTTTGAACGATCCCGAACTTATCTTTTGGGATGAACCGACATCAGGTCTTGATCCAATCGGCAGGCGAGATGTGCGGACAATCTTGCACAGGCTAAAGAGCGAAGGAAAGACCATATTTTTCAATTCACATCTCTTGCCCGATGTGAGCGAAGTTTGTGATCGCATAGGCATTCTCAACAGAGGCAGACTAATTTATCAAGGCAAGGTTTCCGACATTACAGCCGGTGGCAACTATCTGAAACTAGAGGACTTCTTTCTTTCCACAATTCAGGAAGCGGAAGCAAACCACAAGAAGGGCAGCTCATAATGCACGCCGTTAATGCCGTTATGACAATTGCTCTCAATACATTGCGTGAAACAGTGCGTGACCGCGTACTTTACGCATTCCTGTTATTTGCCTTTATATTGACGCTCGCTGGAATTGTTTTGGGTAGTTTATCAGTCGGGCAGAACCTGCGCATCCTTATAGATCTGGGGCTTGCCACCATTTCCATTTTTGGCGGCATTATTGCAATTTTTGTCGGCACCGCCCTTGTTTATAAGGAAATCGAAAAACGCACCATCTACTTGATCGTCACCAAACCAATTAAGCGCTGGCAGTTTGTCCTAGGAAAATTTCTCGGACTGGCAATTTGTCTTTTGATAGTAACTATTCTCATGGGCAGTTTCCTTGTGGCGTTAGCCTGGTACATGTCCCCTGATCAGAAGGTCAATTTCGACTTGGTTTATTCGCTGCCGCTTATTTATTTGGAGTTGTTGTTCATAACGGCAATTGCCACTTTCTTCTCAACTTTTGCCACTCCAATGATGAGTGTTGTATTTACACTAGGTGCCTGGCTGATAGGACATCTGGGGCAGTCGCTTCTTGCTCTTGCCCAGATTACCGAGTCAGCATCGACAAAACTCATCCTCAAAACAGCCTATTGGGTCATGCCTGATCTGGCAAAACTGACTTTGGTGCGTTCGGACTTAACCAGTGGTGTCAATCCAGGTTCTGAATTGATTACTTATCTAGTTGCCTATATCATGGCCTATATAGTTTTTTTACTAGCTCTTTCAACACTTATTACCGAACGTCGCGAATTTCCCTAGATGCCAATAGACCTCAATTCACAGCTTACCCAAGATGTCCTCGTTGTAATTCTTGGTCTTGCTTGCGGCAGTTTTTTGAATGTTCTGGCATCTCGCACATTGGCAAACGAATCCATATTGTGGCCGCCGTCGCATTGTCCATCGTGCGACACGAGCATTAAGTGGTACGACAATTTTCCAATAATTTCTTATCTCATACTCAAAGGGAAATGCCGCTCTTGCAAGTCGAAAATTTCCATTCAGTATCCCCTTGTAGAATTTTTCACAGCAGTTATTTTTATCATCCTATTTAAGACGTTTGGTCCAACCTGGCAAACGGCAGCGATGATGGCATTTACCTCTACGCTAATTGCGATAACCATAACGGACTTAAGAGAAAAACTGATACCACATGACATCACCTATCCTTCAATGCTTGTGGGAATTGCCTATAGTCATTTCATTCGCAACGATCTTTTAGGAACACTTGCCGGCATAGGAGTTAGTTACATTCTCTTTGATTTCATTGCTCACTATGGCTTGAAATACTATTTGCATTTCCACAAAGTGCCACCAGTTGAAGCCGGGGAAGCTTTATCTGAAGCAGATGCTGAAAACGAAGAGATAGAAGTTATGGGTGGTGGCGATGCGGTACTATCGGCGGTGATATCCGCCTGGCTTGGTTGGCAGAAACTACTCGTTGCTCTGATTATTGGATTTGTGGTCGGCACCATAATGGGTGTCATTTACCTGGCTCACGAAATGCGCAAGCACGGGATTATCAGCCAGTGTCTAAGACCTGTCTTGTACGTAGCATCTCTAGGGATCTTTATCGTGGCGGCCATTCTTGGCGCTTTTCAGATGGCTGCCGGTGGGCTTGCTTTGTCTACACCATGGCTGGGATCTTGTGCCCTGGGGGCAATAGCTGGAGGCATGCTCGGCTTTATTTCAGTCGGCAGCAAGGTCTCCAAGCCATTTCCTTTTGGTCCGGCACTGGCGGCAGGAGCAATGGCCGCCATTTTTTGGACCGGCGGTGGCATCTTTCAAGCAGGTGATAGATAATGGCTTTGGATGTGAGTAGCGGGGTTTGAAAGTCAGTGTTCTCCCTAAATAAGACAGGCCCGAAGCTGGGCGTCGATATTAATAGTGAGACAATCACCCTCATCCAGGTCGAGAAGACCAAAAGGGGCATTGAATTCGTCCGTTTTGCCTATCAGCCGAGTCCCATTAATTCCGTCCGCGAAGGAATTATTGTTGACCCGGAAGCAGTCGGCTATACGCTGAAGGAAGTAATCCAGTCAGCCGGTATCAAAATAGCCCGTCCCCTACCGCTGCTAAACGTGGCAGCGCCCGGGCAATCGGTAATTATTCGTCTACTGCCTGTACCTACAGGTATTCCTCCGGAAGAGTTAGCCGATGTTGTCAGGCAAGAAGCACTGCATCACGTACCATTTCCACTGGAAGAAGCAAATCTTGATTGGTCCTTATTGCCGGCTTCTGAACGCACGGATGTTGACGGTGTACAAAGAGTCGATGTAATTTTGGCAGCCATCCAAAAACACATCGTTGATTCTTTCTGGCATGTTTCAGATATAGTAGGCATCCCCTTAAACACAATAAGTGTCTCTTCGCTGTCGACAATTAGAGCATTGGCTTTTGCCGGATACGGCGTGCAAGAAGACAAACTGACTATGTCAGTCTCCGTCCGTCACGACGGCACCGACATCAATTTTCTGAAAGCAGGCACTCCGTTATTCAGCCGTTCTGTTGTACTGGGCATGGACACTCTAACCGAATCCATCGCGCGTAGCCTGGACATTACAGTCATGGAAGCGCGTGGTTTGGCCCCGCATATTCCGCTTTTACAAACGTCCAGCAACGACGCAGCTCTTACTCAAGCGGCGCAAATCACCCGAACCGTACTTGGCGATATTTCCGATGAAATTATTCGATCAATTGATTTCTATCGTTCACAAGTTGGTGAAGTAGAAATTCATGAGATGTATGTCTCTGGTCCCGGCTCGATAGTTCCACAAGTAGACCGCTTCTTACAGACAAGACTAAATATCCCCTCAAAGATCATAGATCCGTTCCAAAATTTAGTTAATTCAGAACTTATTCCAATGAACCAACGAGCCGTCTACGCGTTGCCGTTGGGACTTTTGGTCGAGCCGGCCTGGTCACCTGTCTCAACCGTGGATCTTGATTTAAACAGAGAAGGACCATCAGCAACCCTACTGGAAGGACTCGGCCCGGTTGCCGGAATTTCTGTTGTAGCAGAAGAAACGACACCGTGGTTTTTGCCTGCACTGTCCGTGGGTGCTGCCATTCTTCTAGGCGTGTCCGGATTTTGGGCATACGCCACACAAGTGGACATCCCACAAAAGCAGGCTCAAATTGATCGCCAACAGGCAGCGTTTGACACTCAAAAAGTGCAGCTCAAACAATTGCCCGAAATAAAAGAAGCAACTGAGCAATTAGAGAGACGCAAGGCAATTCTAGAAAATATCATCAAGGAGAGACACCCCTGGTCACAGACTTTGGAAACAATAAGAATAGATACACCGGAAGGCGTGCAGATACGAAAGGTCGTCCTATCACAGCACACACTGCGCCTGGAAGGACACGCAACTGATTTCAAAGGGGTTAGCCATCTGGCTATAAATATCGAAGGATCACATCTCGCTCCGACAGTTGAGGTGGAATCAGCATCGCGTGAAGAAGATGACCCGCGCATCATCAATTTTGCTATCACAGCAGCAATTACTCCTGAAAGAATAGTCAATCCGGCAAATGCTTTGCCGGGAACAGCGCCGGCACCAGGGTCGCCAAATGCAATTACCAGTCGTCCACAATCCTCCAAACCACAATTCCTGGATTTTTATGCCACCTGGTGTGGGCCATGCAACGCCTTGAAGCCGCATGTTGAGGCGGCCAAACGTCAATACGGCGACAAAATTGAATTTGTCTCAATCGATATTGACGATCCGAAAAATCGCGCATTAGTTGAACAATACAATGTTCATGCTGTGCCGAATATGTTTTTCCTTGGACAACAGGGACAAGTTCTGGATCATATGGTGGGCTTCCAGGGTCGTGATGCCTTAATGAAAGCCATGTCACGTCTTTATACCGTTGCGCAAAATGGCAGTAGCAGGTGAGGTGATAAATGCAACTTAGAGAAAAAATCTTAGTCTGCGCCTTGCCATTCGTATTGGCTGCTGTGATGTGGTTTGCAGTTACAAGCCAGGCCGTTACTGATTGGCAAGCCAAAGATCAGGAATTAAAGGATAAAGCAAAAGAACAAGTCGTTCTCAAAAGCAAAATTGGCAACCTGAATAAACTCAAGAACGATCAAAAGAAACTTGAGGTAGAAATAGAAGCACTGCGAGCTTCAGTTCCGAAATCACCCGACATTGATCTCTTAATGATTGATGTGGAAAGAATGTGCCACGAGTCAGGTATGGACTTGGTAAGCGTCCAACCACCTGCCAAAGACAAACTAAAAGAAATCGCTCAAGAAGACAAAGAACAACAACAAGCTCTGGAAAAATCGGGCGGCAAATTGTCTTTAGGCGGCAAGAATAAGGCAGCCGCTATAAGTGGTCCTAACACCGATAAGGATAAGGACAAAGAGAAGAAAGATAAGAAAGACAAGAAAGCCAAACCCAAGGCTAAGGAAAAACCCAAGGAAGTGCTCACTCCGGAGCAAGAAGCCGGCCTAAATACACTGCTTGTTCAATGCACGGTAACAGGCGACTACCCATCATTTGTTGAGCTGATAAAAAAACTAGAAGCCTATCAACGCGTAATTGGTATAAACCAGCTTGAAATTGACTTGCCGGAAATTAGCGAATCCGACAAGAAAAAAATGCGTGTTGAACTCAACAAGAAATTGCAAATTGCCTTTCTGCTGACGACGTATTATTTACCATAGAGACCAAAGATGCCAGACAGCAAACGAACACGAATCCTATTATTAATACTCGCCGGCGCCCTCCTCATAGGCGGCGTCAATGTCTGGCAAAACGCACAGCTCGCCAAACAAGAAGAAATTACTGACAGACCCATAAAATCAAAGCGTGCCAAAGTAAAGAAGCCACCTGTAGAAGCAGTGACACCAGTTACGCCGGAATTCAAAGTTGGCGCTGCCGAATCCCTGCGCCCATTTGATAAACAACAGACAATCCAACAACAGACAATCCAGCAGCCGACTATACCACCGACTACGACTATGACCGGCTCAAACCAGATACCAATGCCTGCGGTTCCTAATCAACCGCAAGAGCCTACAAAAATTGCCGCTACCGGTCGCGTGGATGCTGAAGTAGTAGCACGTAAAGGTGCTGGAAAAAATGATCCATTTGTTGGAATAACCGGATTGAAGCCGTTTCCCAGTCATGGCGCTTCACTGGACGAAGAAACTGCTTCTGCTCCAACTAAGAGTAAACGCATGCTTGTGCCGCCGCCACCACCGGTCGTGCATACCTATGCCCCGCCGGTGCTTGCTTCAACAGAAATGCCGGAACCACCATCAAGACCAATGCTTTCACACAAGGTGCGCTTAGTAGCTGTACTAGCTGACAGGGCTGTTCTCAAAATAACTGATGGACGTCTTCGCGCGGACAATAAATGGCCGCCCACAATTACATTGGGCAGTGGAGAAAAGTTTGAGTCGCTGGAAGTCGTCAGAGTTGCCCCTGATAGTGTAACTATTGAAGAAGACGGCGAGCGTTCAGTGAAGACTCTTGAGCGTATTCGCTAATTGCTTTTACCTGGTTGTATTGGCTAGGAGTTCGGAATAATCCAAAGGTGTGTTGACATTAAAATACGCCGGCATTTGTTCAGAAGTATTGACCACTTGCTTATAGTCAAACACCTGCGCTGAAACGCCTGTTAACACTTCATGCACTGCGTTTTTTCCGGCAAACAACGCATCTTCCAGCGGTTTCACGCAGGACTTGGCGTAAAAACCAAGCAATGGTTCAACAACACCCTCATGTCCCAGAACAACGACATCGTAATCACATCTCTGGCGAGACATTTCCCTGACCAATTTTTTGTCGATAAGCGGCATGTCACAAGCAGCGACAAAAACATGCTCGTGCTTTGCCACCAATAGCCCTGAGAGAATGCCACAAACCGGCCCACGGTTAGGCAAGATATCTTTTACAACATCAACAGTCATCTGCGAAAAAGCATCCGGCTCATTGGCAACAAGAAATACTTCGTCGAACAATTTTGTAAATCGGTCGACCAGATGCTCAACTATTGTGCGCCCACCATAAGGCAGAAACGCCTTAGGTCTTCCCATACGTTTGCTCTTGCCGCCGCAAAGAATTAGTCCGGTGACAGGCAAAGGCAAAGTCTCACGACCGGTATCAAGAATATCCGGATGCTGTCTATCTAAGGATGCTTCCATCAAATTTCCGCCCTTGAGCATGTTCCTCTCCTGTCTATTATTCGCCAGTGTATTGTGGGGCGCGTTTTTCAGCAAATGCTTTCAAGCCTTCCAAACGATCTTTTGTATTGAGCAATTGAAGATAAGCTTTTGTTTCAATTGCCAACCCAGCTTCGAGATCCCTATCAAATCCATTGTCTATAGCATATTTTGCCTGCTTCAAAGCAAGTGGAGCATTGTTGGCTATTTCTTTCGCCCAGTCTTCAGCCTGCTTAAGCAATTCCTGATGGTAGGCGCCGCTGCCTGCACTTGCCGCCGGTATCACGCGATGCACAAGCCCAAAAGCTTGAGCATCCTTAGCTGAAATAGGTGAGCCTGTAAGAATCAATTCCTTAGCTTTTGACTTGCCGATTAAACGAGGCAGACGCTGCGTGCCACCGGCACCAGGAATAATTCCAAGCTTTACTTCAGTCAATCGTAAACTAGCTTCTTCAACCATCATGCGTAAATCACAAGCAAGAGACAATTCCGTGCCGCCGCCAAAAGCCGATCCATTGATGGCAGCTATTACAACTTGAGGCAGACGTTCAACAGCCAGCATTGTTTTTTGAATCAAGCTTAAGTAATCCAGAACTTGTCCTTCAGTCATGCCTTTGCGTTCGGCAAGATCAGCGCCTGCACAGAAAGCTTTTGTGCCGGAGCCAATAATTACAACCACACGACAGTTCTTATCAATACTCAGCTCATCGCAGGACTTAAGAATATTGGTCAACAAGTCTCTATTGAGACTGTTGAGCACATCCGGACGATTGAGTTTGAGAAAAGCAATTGAACCCTGCTTTTCAACAATTAGTGATTCAGTCATAGTCATTGCCGTCACTTCTTAGCCTCCATACAACTCGCCTTGTCTCTTGATGCCAGTGCTGCTTTCAAATACCTTCCAGGCAATTGCCTACCGATGATTTCTTGAGCTAAGGCACCACAATCAACTAGTTTATTCAGATCAACGCCAGTTTTTACGCCCAAGCCATTGAGCATGTAAATCAGATCTTCTGTTGCCAGATTGCCGGCAGCGCCAGGCGCATAAGGGCAACCACCCATGCCACCAATGGAAGCATCAAATGTTGTCACACCACTTTCCAGTCCGGCAACCACATTGGCCAACGCTGTGCCCCTGGTGTCATGGAAATGCAGAGCCATTTTTTCCAATGGCACGCTCTTGGACAACAATTTAACCAGCGAAACAACTTGTCCAGGTGTTGCCGCACCAATTGTGTCACCCAGAGAAAGTTCGTCGATACCCATAGCCAACAAGCGCTCAACCAATCGCGCAACTTGATCTCTGTTTACGGATCCTTCGTATGGACATTCAAATACAACTGACAAATAACCGCGCACTAAATGCCCTTTTTCCTTAGCGGCAATTACCACTTCAGAAAGAGTAGTGACAGCTTCATCGATTGTTTTATTGATATTGCGCTTGCTGTGGCTTTCAGAAGCCGACATAAAGACTGCTACTTTGCGCACACCGGCAGCATGAGCAGAGTCCAGACCCTTAAGGTTAGGCACAAGGGCTGAAGTAACCACATCAGCAGGCAACTTCAATGAAGCTGCAACATCGGCACCATCAGCCAATTGAGGTATCCACTTCGGGCTAACAAACGAAGTAATTTCAATGTTTTTGAGGCCGGCAGATGCAAGTGCTTCAATCAAGCGCACTTTGTCGGCAGTCGGCACAAAGCGCTCTTCATTCTGCAGCCCATCACGTGGACCAACTTCGAATACCGTAACTTGCCCAGGCAACTTCTCGAACATTTCGAACCTTCTCGTTACGTTCTAGGAAAGTGACAGCAGAGGATCGCCTTCGTTAACAAAGTCACCAGTACCGACTTTTATTTCGGCCACTTTTCCCGCACCAGTTGAATGAACCGGCAATTGCATTTTCATTGATTCAAGAATGACTACATCTTGTCCATCGCTAACGTCGTCGCCGACTTTGACAAGAACGTCTACTACGATGCCAGCCATCATGGCCGTTACTTCACTCACTTTTCCACCCGCCAAATCTACAATAGGAAATCGCGACAATCTACATTGAGATACATAGGAATGCGCAACGCCCTCAATGTTATCAGATGCGGTTTAATTTTCGCCAAAAGAATTATCTAAAGAGACCGCGCAGCGCGTCGTTGATGTTCTTGACGGTATCGTCATCACCTTCGGCTTCTTCCGCCTTTTTCTCTTCAGCGGCAGCCGGTTGAGCTTTAGAAGCTGCTTTTGGTGGATCTTTAATAGGTTTTGCTGTGCCTTGCTGTGCTTTAGGCGCTACTGGAGCGGCTTTGGCTTCAGACTTCTCAGCCTTCGCAGGTGCTTTAGCCTGGCTGGTAGCAGATTTCGAGGCATAGCGATTCATGATTTCCATGACATGATCCCTATCTGCTTCGACCGTTTTCAAGCGCTCGTCACATTCGACGATCCTAGCTTCCAGCTCGGCTATCTGCTCTTCAGACTGCTGAATTTCAGCGTCGACCGCAGCTTCCTGCTCGGCAAAGTGTTCAAGCGTCTGCTTTAATACATCGGGGTTAATACTGGGCACGACTGATAATTACCTCAAAACCAGGCCAATAGGGCCGTATATAGATCTATTACCACTTATAGGGCGATTTAATCAGAAACTTAAACTTGTTGCAGGTACCGAACCAGCTGTGTGTACTCGTTTAAGTCCGCCGAAGTGGATTGCAGGTCAATACCGTCGGCATATACATGGACGAGGGGATCGACTGGATCCGGCAGCACTAGAATCCAGTGCTCCGGTCTAGTCTGAATCTTAACACCATCAAGGAGTTCCATGGGCTTGTTGTGATGTTTTTCCACCAGCAAGCGCATAACGCGCCCTTTTCGCTCCCATGGGCAATGCACCGAATCGACTTGATAGATGAGCGTTGGCAATTGGTTGACGGCCTGCGACAATGTGCGTCCCTGATAGGTCAAATGCTCTAAAACCTGACCAATTACAAACATCGCGTCGTAACCGTTTTGGAATTCCGGGAAAACAAAACAACCATTGGACGAGCCGCCCAGAGCAGCATCGGAAAGATGCGACACCGTCGTGCCAATTTCAGTTTCTGAAGCTTTGCAGCGAACAACTTTCGAGCCGTAGCGTGCGGCAATGCGCTCTATGACCGAGCTGGAATTTACAGGCACAACAACTGAGCGCCCTGGCTTGTCGCGTAAAACGATATCGACAATTGTGGCAAGCAATAATTCACCACGAATAATTTGTCCTGTTTCGTCAACGAGAGTTATTTGCTCACCATTGCGACCAATCTGGATACCCAAATCCGCCTTCAGAGCTTTTACAACATCAGCTAATTGCTTGCGCATGGCAATGCGCTCTTCTTGCCGTGGTGGCACCCCACGAATAGATGCGTTCAAGACAACGGTTTCCACACCTAATTGACCAAGCAAGTCAGGCAGGATTACGCCAGTTTCGGCCATTGCATAATCAACTGCAACTTTTGGCGCGCGTGTTGTAAATGAACCATCTTTAGTCATACGGGTGAATGTCGAACCCGGCATCACACAGAATGCTACTTTGTCTTGTTCAAACACCTGACCTTTTATGTGAGTCAAGAATTCGGCCATATAGTATTCGCGCACGCGACTTGGATAACTAATATTTCCGACATCGGCAGGCAAGCAGCGTGGAAAGTCCTTCTTAAAGAAGGTACCTTCAATCTTGCGCTCCATTGATTTAGAAATGACCGTACCATCGCTGTTGAAAAACTCAATTGCAATCTTGTCTGTTTCTCGCTGGGATACGCGAGTGTGAATGAGACCTGCCGCTCTCTGTGTTTTTACGTAGAAACGAGCAATCGGCAAAGGCATTGCTTCCAGGTTTTGCACCTCAACGCCGACGGACATCAGTCCTGAGACAATTGCTCGGCTGATCATACGACTGACACCCCAGTAGTCGCGACTGACAAGAACAGGTCCATTTTTAATAGTGGCACCATAAGCTGCCGCCAAGTTAACAGCAAACTCCGGAGTAATTTCCACATTAGCAAGTCCGGATACGCCACGAGCACCAAAGAGGCTTCTCGGCGCACGCGTCCCCCAGATAACTGAAGAAGTTACACTCGCTCCTGAATCTACTGACTTATTTGGCCAAATACGCACATCAGGCGCGATATGGGCTTCTTGCCCGACAGAAGAATCAGCACCGATGACAGCACCTTCGAGAATTTCCGCGCCTCTATGCACTGTGACACTCTTACACAAAATACAGGCGCGCAGTTGCGCTTCGTTGCTTACATAGGATCCCGACCAAATAATCGGTTGCTTCAAAGAAACCTTTTCTTGAACAATGACATTGTCACCAATGACAGTGTGCGGTGCCAAATGCGTGTCACGTCCAATGCGGCAATTGCTGCCTATCAAAATTGGCGCTTCTAAGTTAGCCTTCGGATCAATTTCTGTGCCTTGCCCGACAAATACCCCCGGCACGATTTGTTGTTCAGCAATGTCTAGTTTCACTTTGCCGTCGAGAATATCTAAGTGCGCTTGGCGATAAACTGCCAAGTTACCAATATCACACCAGTAACCGTCCGCTACATATCCATACATAGGCTCATTGCGCAAAAGCAATAACGGAAATAGATCGTTAGAGAAGTCTTGTTCACGACCCATGATTATGTAGAGAAGGACTTCCGGCTCTAATATGTATATTCCGGAATTGACCGTATCGGAAAATATTTCCGAAGCACCCGGTTTTTCCACAAAACGCTGAATACGGTTTTCATTGTCCGTAATAACCACGCCATAATCCAAGGGATTTTCCACACGCTTCAACACAATCGTTGCTTTGGATTTTTTCTCTTTATGGAATTGAATAGCCTTGGTCAAATCAATGTCGGTTAAGCAATCACCAGAGATAACCAAAAAGGTTGAATCCAAATTATCCTGAATCGCTTTGACACAGCCAGCAGTCCCCAAAGGCTTGCCGTGCTCAGTTGAGTATCTGATGTTTACACCGAACTCGCTGCCATCACCAAAGTAATTCTCAATTGCTTCCGGCAAGTAATGCAACGTAAAAACAATATCGTCGAAATTGTGCTTTCTCAGAAGATTGACTATATGCTCAGCCATCGGCTTATTAGCCACGGGAACCATGGGCTTTGGCAAATCGCTGGTTAAAGGTCTCAAGCGGGTG
>JAKFVJ010000293.1 GCA_021732245.1 Candidatus Obscuribacterales bacterium
GTTGTTACCTGCACTGTGCCATCCTTGAAGACCAAGACTAGCGCATTTGCCTGGTTCAAGAATTTGGTATTGAATGAAATGCCGAACTTGACCGGTGTCAGTGAAATGCCTTTCACATGCGTTTTGGATTCTGAATTGAATTTTTTCACAGCGGCCAATCGAGCTTCGTAGTCCGAACTCTTAGTCAACTGCGCGAACAGCTGAGGCAACATATTGTTGTAAACGACTTGCCCGTAAGGAGTTACATTGCGTTCATTTATTCCGTAACAATTCAACGTGCGAACTTCCAATGGATCTTTCTTCAGATACGCAGCCACTTCTTCAATAATGTTCTCCATGTTGGCGACGCCCTGCGGTCCGCCAAAACCACGGAAAGCAGTATTGGGTGGGAAGTTGGTCTTGCAAATAGTCCCAGTTATTTCAGCATTTTCAATATAGTAGGCATTTTCCGCATGCACCATTGCTCTGCCCATAACAGCTGTCGATAAGTCATTTGCCGCGCCGCCGTCTGTATACAGGTCAACTTTCATGCCTGTGATTAAACCTTCATCCGTAAAAGCAACTTTGTAGTTGTTTTGAAATGGATGTCGTCCTCCGGTGTACATCATGTCATCGTCTTTGTTGTAGACAATGCGTGTTGAACGCTTGGTTTTGTGAGCAGCGAGAGCAGCCATAGCGGCCGGATGCGTTGCCTGACATTCTTTGCCGCCAAAGCCGCCGCCCATGCGCTTGGTTATGCAGACTACCTGGTTATGCTGCAGTCCAAGTACATGCGCAATGACCTCCTGCACTTCCGATGGATTTTGTGTTGACGAATGAACAGTCAACGTATCGTATTCACCAGGATAGACAATGGCGGCTTGTGATTCCAGGTAGAAGTGATCTTGCCCACCGTTGATGAAAGTGCCTTCAATAACGTGCTTCGCTGTTTTTAAGGCTTGTTCGACATCGCCACGCTTAATAATCCGCGTTTCAGCAATAAATTGTTTTTTGGCAATTGCTTCATCGATAGTAAATACCGGTTTCAACTCTTCGATTTCCAGTTTAATTACTTTCTTTGCAGCCTTAATTGCCTCTCTTGATTCGGCAGCAATTACTACAATTGGATGTCCGATGAATTCAACAGTATCTTCAGCAAGAAGCGTTTCATCAGCAATGATTGGTCCAAATTTGTTGTTGCCGCCAAGATCCTTATACGTGTAGAGACCAACTACTCCGTGGATTTTACTTGCTTGCGACAAATCCAGCTTCTTTATTTTGCCATGAGCAACCGGACTGGGATAAAAGTCAACGAATAGTTCATTAGACGTAAACGGCATGTCATCAACGTAAATGGATTCGCCGGACACATGTCCAGGTGCTGAGTCGTGCGGGATATTGCGTCCTACGACGCCATCTTCCATATCTACCGGCATGCCAACTCCTTCTCACTTACAAAGTCGTGGAAAAACTTCAGCAATATGTTTTCCGCCAACTGATAGCGGAAATCACTTGAGCCGCGAACGTCAGAAATTGGTGTAATTTCGCCTCTGGCAATTTCACCGGCGGCTCGGAATGTGTCTTCGCTAATTTCCTTGCCGGTTAAAAATGCTTCTGTCTTCGGCAAGCGCAAAATGACAGCTGCTACACCACCATAAGCGATTCTAATAGATTCAATTTTATTGCCGGATTTGCGCATCAGCATCGCGGCAGTAAACGTGGAAATATCCAAATTCTTACGCTTCGATACTTTATATAGCTTCAGCACTTCATCTTGCTTGGGTATAGGAATACGAATCTCGCTAATGAGTTCATCAGCGGTCATATCCAACTGTTTATAACCCTTATACAGGTTATTCATATTGACGAAACGAGTGCCTTTGGTGCCGGTGAGTCCAATTTCAGCATTGGTCACAAATAGACATGGCGGTGTGTCCGCAATTGGCGAAGCATTTGCTATGTTGCCGGCAAGAGTGCCCGCATTTTTAATTTGCGGTGAGCCAAAGACCCAAAGCATGCGGTGCAATTCAGGAATTAAATCCTTGACGTATTCTTCCAGTTGCGTAAGCGTCACTTTGCCACAGACGTGCAAGACACCATCAACAACTTTCAGCTCCTGCATCTTCTCAACATTGGAAAGACTCATTATTGATTGCGGAGCATACGCACGCTTATTGCAATTGACACAAACGTCAGTGCCACCTGACACAATGACCGTGCCTGGATTTTTACTTTTAAATTCAACTGCCGAAGCGACATCAATTGGATTACAAAATTTCCTGCCTTCGGCTTCGATATAAATAGGTGTCTTCGATTGTCTTTTGAAAGTCTCCACCATGTGGGCCGATGGATAAAGTTTATGCAGTGAGACCATTTCATTGGCAGCAACTTCCATGCCGGCTTTGATAATGGACTCGTACCCAGTGCAACGGCAAAGATTACCCGTCAAAGCATCTTTGACGCACTGCTCTGTTACTTTTCCTTCGCAGGTCTTTGGTCCCTCGCAAGACTTATCATAAATAGATTGCATTGCCACAATAAACCCAGGCGTGCAGTAACCGCATTGAGCGCCGTGGCAATCTACCATTGATTCTTGAATAGCATTCAATTGCCCGTCTACTTTTAGACCTTCAACGGTGACAATGTGCGAACAATCGAGTTGATATAAGAATTGAATGCAGGAATTCAAAGGCTTGTAGGAAACTTCTTCGCCTTTTAAACGTCCGATCAGAACAGTGCATGCGCCACAGTCTCCTTCTTCACATACGACTTTGGTGCCTGTTGCTTGTTTGACGTAGCGCAAGTAGCTGGAAAGCGGCATAAAAGCCTGGCTGCCGGAGACTCGCTGTTCCTTGCCGTTAATGTAAAAAACTAAGTGGTCTCTCATAAAACCCTCGCTCTGGGCACATGCAACGCGCCTCTCCGGAAGTCACCAAAGTGACCAAATGGCGCTACTTGTGAGATTGGCACATATGATATCCGACGCCAATACTGAATCCAAGATCGAAGAGATCAATTAGATGCAATTGAACTTACTTTTTATTCCAATTCAAGAGGTTGCCCGAAAGCCCTACCGGTGATAACTTTACAGACCACCCTTAATTATCGCTTTAGAAATACACATGGAAACCTTCATCGAACGCCTAGCTCAAAAGTCCGCTTCCGGGGCAGAAACCCACGGAGCCGCTTCTGAGTGCCATCATGAAGGCGGTCGTCTGCTGGTCTGCCCTCATATAGAGGCACTGACTCCATACCAGCCAGGACGCCCACCAGAGGTCCTGATGAGAGAGCTTGGGCTTAAGCGCTTCATCAATTTGGCTTCCAATGAAAATCCTTTTGGTCCGCCTGGAAGTTCTCTCAAAGCCATCAAAGCTGCGCAAGGAGAATTGAGCCGCTACCCCGAATCCAGCGGCGCAAAGTTGAGGCAAGCGCTTGCCGACAAATACAACCTCTGGATGGAAAACGTCGCAATAGGCTCCGGTTCAGAGAGCATCATCTCTAATATAGTCCGCGCATTTCTACATGGCGATGACGAAGCACTCACCTCAGCCGGTACATTTATTGGATTCCCTGTACTCATCAAGGCGCACGGCGTAAACCTTAGAACCGTACCTTTGCGCAATTACAGATTTGATTTGGAAGGCATTGCTGATGCCATCAATCATCGAACAAAGATCATCTACCTCTGTAATCCAAACAATCCGACAGGCACTATTTTCACCAAGTCAGAGTTTGAAAACTTCATGACTAAGGTGCCGGACAGAGTCTTGGTCATCATGGACGAGGCATATCATGAATTTGCAGGCAATGCCGAAGAATTCCCTGATTCCCTGCAATATCGCTACGACAATTTATTGACCTTGCGCACTTTCTCCAAAGCCTATGGCTTAGCCGGATTACGTGTAGGTTATGGGTTTGGTCACGATTACCTTATCGGCTTTATCAATAAGATCAAGCTACCTTTCGAGCCCAATCACCTGGCACAAGTGGCAGCAACCGCAGCCCTCAATGACCATAAATATCTCAAGCGCTCGATTGATAACAACCGCCAAGGAATGAAACTCCTTGTTGAAGAATTCGACCGCCGTGGCTTAGAACACGTCACTTCACACGCCAATTTCATCCTAGTTGAGACCGGCGACGAGGAACGTGTTAAAAAAATCCACGAGGATATGCTCCGGCAAGGGGTAGCCATCCGACCGCTCAAAGCCTTCGGATTACCGACCTGCTTCAGGGTCACAATCGGTCTGCCAGACGAGAATAGAGCCTTTATTAAAGCGCTCCGTAAAGTGTTGTAGATTTAATTATCTCTTGATATTAATACAGATTATTAATGCCCCTTTCAGGGCATAGGGCCAATTAGGCGACCCGTACCTTACACAGCGGGATTACGGTAGCCATAGCGGAACCCAACCCACAGACCCCCCGAAAAGGTCCTGTGGGAAATTAACTGAGTTTGGGTGTTAGGAAAGCATTAATGGCCAACGACAAAGTTATAGGCATTGACCTCGGGACGACCTACTCTTGCGTTGCTGTAGTCGAGGGTGGACGTCCGGTCATTATCGAAAATGCGGAGGGAGCGCGTACTACGCCTTCAGTCGTCGCCTTTTTGCCGAATGGCGAGCGCCTGGTCGGACAAGTAGCAAAACGACAAGCTGTAACCAATCCGCAACACACTGTTGCCTCAATTAAACGCCAGATGGGCACCAATGATCGTGTGCCAATTGGCGGTGAGTCCTACAGCCCTGAACAAATCTCAGCAATTATTTTGCAAAAACTCAAAACGGACGCCGAAGCCCACTTGGGTGAAAAGATAAGCAAGGCTGTTATTACTGTGCCGGCATACTTCAATGACTCACAAAGAAAGGCGACACGCGATGCCGGTCAGATTGCCGGGTTGGAAGTGCTTCGCATTATCAATGAACCTACGGCCTCTTCTCTAGCATACGGTCTCGATAAGGCGCACGAAAATCACGTCATTCTCGTATTCGACTTAGGTGGTGGCACATTCGACGTCAGCATCCTGGAAATTACCGAGGGTGTCTTCGAAGTAAAAGCAACCAGCGGCAACAACCACTTGGGCGGTGATGACTTTGACGCTTGCATTATGGGTTGGATGATAGAAGAATTTCAAAAAACACACGGTCTTGATATTTCCCGCGATGTGATGGCTGTTTCAAGACTTAAAGAAGCCGCAGAAAAATCAAAAATAGAATTGTCCAGCGCCATGAGCAGCGAGATCCATTTGCCGTTTCTAGCTGCCGATGCCTCAGGTCCCAAACATTTGCAACTTACATTGTCACGCACAAAATTCAATGAGTTAACTCATCATCTGGTAGAAGCAACACTTCTGCCTGTTGAAGCAGCACTAGCCGATGCCGGTCTAACGCCAGAACAAATCGACCAGGTATTATTAGTAGGCGGCTCAACTCGTATACCGGCAATTCAAGACGGCATCAAATTCAAACTCGGCAAAGAAGCATCCAAGTCAATTAACCCGGATGAAGCCGTCGCTCTAGGCGCCGCCATTCAAGCATCGATTATCTCCGGTGACGTAGTCGACATTCTCCTGCTCGACGTAATACCTCTCTCCCTGGGCATTGAAACCGCCGGCGGCTTGTTTACGCGCATTATCGAGCGCAACACAACCATTCCAACAAGCCGAACCATGACATTTACAACAACGGATGATGGACAAACAACCGTAGAAGTACATGTCCTTCAAGGTGAGCGTGAAGTCGCAAAATTCAATCAATCACTAGCGAAATTCTTCCTCACAGACATCCACCGCGCACCGCGCGGAGTACCGCAAATTGACGTCACATTTGAAGTTAATGCCGACGGCATCCTGCAATGCCGCGCAAGAGATGCCGCTACAGGCAGCACACAGACCGTGACAGTATCACGCACAACAGGACTTGCACCTGACGAAGTGGCACGCTTACAAAAAGAAGCAGAAGAATTCGCCGAACAGGATCAAGAATTGAAGGAACGGATCAGCACCAAGATAAAGGCAGAGACCTTAGTATTGGAAGCCGACAGAAGCATTCAAAAATACGGACAATCAGTCGACTCCGAACTTGTCGAGAGAGTGCAACAGGCATTAGCCAGCATCAAAGAATCGCTGAAGGAAGACGGCGATCAATCTACGCTGAAGAGCCTGGTAGCAGGATTAGACGTAGCGCTGTTAGAATTAGGAAGAGCGCTATACGCGCACAGCAGGCACAGAAGCGGTGCATCGGCAGAAATATCAGAAGAAGATCGAGAAGCCATGCACGATCATTTGGACGAGGAAATACACAATCACCATGGACACAGTCACGAAGGGCATAGCCACGAAGGCCACATGCACGAGGAAGTTCAAGTTATTGCCATTGATGACTCGGAATAAGTTAGCAACCGTCCTGGTAAGCCTTCTCTTTCTTATATTGAATGTCGTCACTTGCTATGCAGGAAATGCAACTTCAAGTTCACAAGCCCTGCATCACGCAAAGTTTCGCGTACCGGGTGCAAGTTGCATTTCTTGCATACGTCGACTAGAACGCGAAGTGCGCCAAACACCAGGCGTCATTCTTGCGCACGCGGTTAAAACGTCTCCTTTCATTATGGAACTCTATTACGACAGCAATATATTGAAGCTCTCAACAATATTTGACTCATTGAAAGCAGAAGGATATATCGTCAGTGATGTATTGAACGAACCAGTCAATTCAATTCCAGCATTAGCCACTAGCAAAGATGTAAATCCTGAAGAACGTCTGAAATCCTTACCTGCAGATGCGCCACCATTAGTAATGCCTTGAGATTATCGTAGGGCGCATTGCATGCGCCCTTTTTTCTACGCCCTCTTTTCAAATTGCATTTCAAGCGGAAATAAGAAACAACGATTAACGGAAGCTAATTCGCACTGTCACTCGACTATCATCGAGTTATGGGGATCCGTCCAATGTTTACCAATATACGGAGAATCAATTAAATGACAACAGCAATTAAACCAACACCAGTTGAAGCTAAGTGGGACACAAAGAAAGTTCGCGAAACAATCGCTGAAGTTCTTGCAGTACGCCACCTCGTGACAGTAAATGTTCTGTCCAAGTACGGCGAAAGCGCTATCAAAGAATTTGAAAAGCAAATGAATGCCAAGAAAGCCGAATGGTACAAGCAAGCTGGCGTTAAGACCCCAGTTGAGCTCGTCAAAGCAATGGCTGAATTCGAGGCCAACATCTTCGGCAGCAAGATCAAAATCGAAGGTGATGACAAGAAAGCTTCCTTGACCTACGAAGCTTGCGCTGTCTGGAATGCAATGCAAAAACACGGCAAATTCACCCCGAATCAACAAAAAGAACAAGGTGAAATGTTCGAGCAGTGCATCAAAGGACTAGGACAAGAATTCGGCTTCAAAGCTGATATCAGATTCGAAGAGCCTTGCGCAACAATTACTTTCAGCAAGTAATTTCGCACTGACAATCGATCTCAAAAGAGGCAGGATTTTCCTGCCTCTTTTCTTTATTTGGTCATCCAGCTGAATGGATAGTTGGCATCGTCGAATTTATCAGCGTCAACTGCCACTTTCAGCGGACGGAATGTGTCGACCATGACAGCCATTTCGTTTGTTTCTTTTGCGCCAAGACTTGCTTCAACAGCACCTGGCTGTGGTCCGTGTGGAATGCCACCCGGATGCAGAGTAATTGAGCCTTTGTTAATTCCGCGACGGCTCATGAAATCGCCGTTGACATAATAAAGTACTTCGTCGCTCTGTAGATTGCTGTGATTGTATGGCACGGCAATTGCTTGCGGATGATAGTCGAACAAGCGCGGTACAAATGAGCAGACGACAAAATTCTGCAAAGCAAAAGTAACATGCACCGGTGGCGGCTGGTGAATGCGACCTGTAATTGGCTCAAAATCTTCGATGTTGAATATCCAAGGATATAAATAGCCGTCCCAGCCGGATACATCAAACGGATGATGCGCCCAGTGATAGCCCATCAAGGCATGCCAGGTCTTTACTTGGACCAAGAAATCGCCGCGCTCTGTGCGCGTTTCCAGTTTTTCCGGCAAGCGAAAGTCACGCGCACAGTATGGCGAGTGTTCCAACAGTTGCCCAACTTCATTAAAATAATGCTTTGGCAGAGCCACGTTATCCGGTGTCTCAATTACCAAATATCTCGTCGGTTTTGAAAAATCGGGAAGCAGTTGGTAAATTGTGCCTTTTGGAATAACTATGTAATCACCCGGACGATATTTCAATTGTCCAAATTGTGAATGCAACTCGCCCGTGCCTTCATGCACGAAGACTATTTCATCTCTATTGCCGTTGCAGAAGAAATAATCCATTGCTTTTTCGGGCACACAGGTGTACATAACGACATCGTCATTACCCACTACTCCCTTGCGTCCGGAGACTGGATCACCAAATGGCTTTGCTTCACCAAGTCTAAAATGACGGTGACGCATGCCAACGGAGTTAGGCAGATACTTTGGCATCACATCTTCGCTGAGCACTTCCACTTTGGAAATTTCAGTTGGCGGAACATGGTGATATAACAAGGAATGTGGTCCGCTAAAACCACGCACACCAAATAACTGCTCGTGATAAAGCGTGCCGTCAGCCTTGCGAAATTGCGTATGACGCTTCGGAGGCAGCTCGCCCAGACGATGATAAATTGGCATTAGAGATTTCCCCTAGCGGCTTGTTCTCTTTCCACTGCTTCAAATAAAGCTTTGAAATTACCTTTGCCGAATCCTTGCGCGCCCTTGCGTTGGATAATCTCGAAGAACAACGTTGGTCTATCTTCAACGGTCTTCGTGAAGATTTGCAGCAAGTATCCTTCCGATTCGCGATCAACAAGAATTCCATGGCGCTCAAGCTCATCAATATCTTCATCAATCTTACCCACACGCTCAGGCAGTGCTTCGTAATAAGAATGTGGTACGGTCAAGAAATCAATGCCGCGATCACGCAATTGCGCAACTGTGGCAATAATATCTTTCGTACCGATAGCAATATGTTGTACACCGGGAGCCAAGTAATAATCCAGATACTCTTGTATCTGTGACTTACCAACGCCTGGTGCCGGCTCGTTGATAGGCAACTTGATTGTGCCGCTCTTGTTGGCCATAACTTTGGAAACCAATGCTGAATATTGTGTGCTTATGTCCTTAGCATCAAAGTATTGATAGATATAAAATCCAAATACTTTCTTGTAGAAGTCAACCCAGGATTCCATGCGTTGTGCTTCTACGTTGCCGACGATGTGATCAATGTAAGTAAGTCCAATATTGCCGGCCGATTTTTTCTTGCCTTTGTAATCAGGAGCAAATGCGCCTGTGTAATCTTTTCTTTCAACAAATGTGTGAATGGTATCACCATAGGTCTGCACAGACGCAGAAACATATGCTCCATCTTCGCCTTTGTATTCAACTGGATTGCCGACACCTTTAGCGCCACGTGATATTGCGGTCTCATATGTCTTGCGAGCATCTTGGACTTTCATACCGATGCACTTCACGCCATCACCATGGCGATGCACATGTTCGGCAATCGGATGACCGGGATGTAATGCACTTGTCAAAACCAGAGTGACGTTGTTTTGCTTCAAAACGTAAGAAGCTGTGTCTCGAACGCCTGTTTCAGGTCCGCGATAACCAACTACATCAAAGCCAAAACCTTTATGGTAGTAGTAAGCCGCCTGCAGGGCATTACCTACATAAAATTCAACGTGATCAAACCCATCAATTCGAAGCTCTTCAGCGCCGGATGCCATTGCGTCCAACTCTGTTTTTTCTTTTACCATAAGGCATATCCTCATTGAGTGTTGCTCTCAAGCGCTAATGCACCTGGCAACAAATGCGTACACCTTATTTATAACATTTATGGGTTCAATCCGACTTGCTTGGAAAGTCGCTTAGCGTCGGTATTTTCCGGTTCAAGAATGAGAGCTTGTTTAATCTCTTCGCGCGCCTCTTTGGAATTCTTGTCGAGAGCAATTAATGATTGAGCTAAACCAACATGAGCCGGCGCAAAATCCGGCGTTTGCTTAAGAAGCGTTCTATATTCCGGAATCGAAGCTTTGGCATCACCCGATTTACGCAATTGCTCAGCGTATTTGAACAAGTAAAGTGAACTGTAGCGAGAGCGATTGACCGCCTCTTTGTAATAACCGGTGGCTTCTTTCTTTCGTCCGGCATGTTCCATGACTTGACCCATCATCATAGCAATAGTGCCGGTCTTCGGATGAGCTTCATCCAGTGCTTTCAGATCAGCCATTGCCTCATCAACTTTGCCGTCAATGGCCTTTCTCCAGGCTGTTAAGCAACCTGTCGCAACAGCGGAATCCATCTCCGGATCATGCTCTGCAGGTTGAACTTCGGCAGTTTTAGTCTCACCATAATTGACTTGCGGCAACTCAGATGTAGGCGATGCAACACGACTGGAACAACTGCACAGATAAACCAGGCAGGCTATTGCAACGCACACATATAAAGTCATGTTTTTCATGGCTGAAGTTGTGTATGTCCTGTCCCCTGCATTGCAGGAATTTCTTTTGATTTTGTCGATGCCAAATCTCTTACAACAAGTCCTGGATCAGGCAGTGGTGGTGGCACCGTATCTAATTCTTCTTCCGTGCGCAAATTTTCAAATTCACTATTCGGCACGTTGATATTTGCGTGCTTGGATTTGCTCAAAAGATAGTGAATGCGCGCATTGATTTTCTTCGAGTATTTTTCGGGCACCAAATTTGCGTAAACAAGATCAACAAGCTCACGAGAAGCTTGGTAATATTCACCGCGCTTTTCCAGTAATTCCGACAATGCTACTCGCAACATCAACTCTTTGGGTTGTTTTACTTTCATGTCATTGAGTTTAGCCATTGCAGCATCCACTTGACCTTGATCATCTTTCAAGTTGGCCAATTGGTGGTATGCCACCCAAAGAGTTGGCTCCAACGTAACAGCTCGTAGATATAACTCAGCTGCTTCTTTCTCGTTGCCTGCTTTCCGCATTTCTTCGGCTTTTGTATAGACGAGGTGATAGTCGTTGTTGTCGAGCTTCGCATCGCCGGTCGACATATTGCCATGGAAGGAGGCGCCAGCCGGAGCCTTCTCAGGCTTCAAATCACCCTTAAAGTCGTGTCCAAAGGACGGCAAAGCCATTACAGAAAGGGCAGACACGCTTACTAGTAAGCCCCTGACACCGCTGATTTCTTTGTGAGAAAGGTAAAACACTTGTTGATCCTCTAAAAATGGGCGAATTTTGTCAACAGTTTGTATTTAATATATATTTGTTCTTTCCAAGTATTTACTTGTTATAGGTCCTTGCGGATAGTAACCACAAAGTATCCTTCGGCTTCCGGTGTCGTTGCCAGAACCGCATGCCCTTCCTGCTGAACGCTCGAACTAACGCTCTCTACCGGTTCACCACCATCAAGCAACACTTCAACCGTATCGCCAACTGCCATTTTGTCCAAAAATAGTCGCGTTTTCACAAAATTCATCGGACAGGTAACACCGCGCAAATCCAGCTTGCAATTCATTTGAAGCACTCTCCTGGAAAACATCTATTCGGCTCAGGGCACCAATCTTTTGTTTCATAGCGAATCCATTGCTTTTTGAAGCAATCTCGACTATCCACATAGCCTTTAACTCTGTCCAAAACAGCTACTGGACTCTGTCCCATTTCTTTTCCCAAACACTCAAGGCAACTCATCGTCTCCGAATTGCCCAAAGCCAGATTTATAACTTGCTTGCGAAGACACAAAGCGGCGCTGCACTGGGCACAAGTCCCAGGTGCATCCTCGATAAGCATTAGAGGGTAACAACCTGTCATTTCAGGATGGTAGCCTATACAGCCACTTTTCGGCAAAAAATAATGCTTTTATGGGGGCAATTACGAAGCCCTATACGTAATTCACTATTTCCTTAGGGATTTCTTACCATTACTATTTCTCTTCAATAAAAGTCCTCAGGAGTCCCCTAAATTGCCAGAAAGAGGCAACTACGAGTTAAGCAACGACCATAACGGTCATGGCTCGTCTGAGTCGTCCTCCAGGCTCGCCCAAGAAGCCTCTGCCGCAAATACTCCTTTCTGGGAAACAACCGGCTTCAAGCAAGGCAGCTCTGAAGCAGTAGGTACATTTGCCGCCGGACTAACAGGCATTCTTACATTTAGCGCCGGAACCGCAATGAAGCGCTATCAACTACTAAAAGCAGGAACAGTGGCACTAGCTCCCGTGTTAGGTGGTTGCTCAAAACATGGCGTCAAAGAAGGCGTGGATAACTTGCTGCATTTAAGCGGCAAAGACAAAAGCGCCAGCACTAACGACTACTACACGGGTGCACTAGATGCAGTTGCTGGCATTACCGGCAGCATGGCCGAACAGAAAGCTTCTCATTGGTACACAGGATATGTTGGCCGCCGCGAATTGACTCGCGGCTCCGCGAGCGCAGCTGGCGGACTGAAGCACGAATTGGCAAGCTGGCTCACTAAAAAACCACCAACAACCTTGGTATCAGACAAGACGGCACTGACTGAAGGCGAGCGCATACTTTCACAATATGTAATGCCTCAAATTACGCACAACATCCTGCGTGGCACAGTCGGCAGCACAGTCGGCTCGCTTACATGGTCCGCACCGCATCGTGTTTTCGAAAATATTGATGCCATCAAGAAAGATAATCTGGGCGGAACGCTCAAGACCATGAGAGAAATTGGTACGGACGTCGCAATTGGAACAGTAATAGGCGGTGGAACGGCCGGGCTAGTCACCACAGCACTCAATGGTCGTTACATTGCCCGCTATCTAAAAGCTCATGTGGAAGGAGACGAGGGATTAACCCGACTCACAGCCGCGCATACTAACGACGCGCATTCCCAGACACAGGGTGAACGCAATTTCGCCAGAGCATCGACAAAAATAACAGACATTCGCGAAGCATCACAAGCATTGGACAACAGCAACGATCCAGGCATTGTTTGCTGGCAGGATGTCCCGGAATCAGAGCGCCTTTCCCGGTGGTGGAATCAATTTATCGGCAAAGAAGCGGTAATGAAAAACAACCGGACATATCGCAATGACGCCTTCTTTGACAATGGTGATACGCAAAATGCCAACGTCTCCTCAACATTTACCGGCTGGGGCAAACTAGAAGATTTCATCCTACGAAAAATGGGTCCGAGCAAGCGAAGCAACGATCCCAACCGCAAAGGCGGCTTAACCAGCGCCACTGACGGAAATCACTCCAACGACAAGATAGGCGGCGGTGTCGACAATGAACGTCGTGCTCGCATGATAAGCGAACACAATGAAATTGCCGGAGAAAAGCTCCCCCTGGTAGTGGGCAACCAAGAGACATCAGAATTAAGTCCTGAACTGCACAACCTATACAAAGACATCTGGCGTCCATTTTTAGTTCACGAACTAAAAGGACCACAAGGCAAACCAGTCAAAGCGGCAACCATTGGCTTGGTCACCGAAGAGGCTTCTACTGGCGGAATTAAATACCAAGATCCGTTCGCTCGACTAGAACAAATAATTTCCGATATCAAAAAAGAACATCCGGACTTGAATATCTTTATTGTTCAATCGCACTTAGGTGATGAGCTGGATAGGCAAATTGCCGCCCGCAACAAAGACGTCAGCGCAATATTCGGAGCTCACTCTCATAAAGCCTTTGGACGTCCAGTCTGGATCAACAATGGTGCGCGTGAGGTACCCATACTGCAAGCAGGAGCTTACTTATCGCACGTAGGCGAAGCTGATCTAGCCTATAACGTAAATGGATCAGTCAACCGCTTCCACTCAACAGCCAAGTTGCATGCGATCA
This sequence comes from Candidatus Obscuribacterales bacterium, assembly GCA_021732245.1. Classification (GTDB taxonomy): domain Bacteria; phylum Cyanobacteriota; class Vampirovibrionia; order Obscuribacterales; family Obscuribacteraceae; genus SBAT01. The sequence goes on from JAKFVJ010000293.1 coordinate 13,807, forward strand.
CATCTCAGATTGAAGAAGATCCTGTCATCGTTGACATTATCGCGAAGGGAACGCCAAAAGAATTGGCGGAACTCCAATCACAATCCTACAATGCTCAATCCGTTGCAAAATACTCCATCGACAGCGCGCGCACCGGAGAAAGCGCATTAGCCAATATGGTAGTTGATGCTGTGGAGGCTCAATTCAATCGCCTTCTACCGCATCTCAAAGGCAAAGCTATCATTGGCGCTCAAAGTGGCGCACTGCGTGCTCCAATTCCTGCCAATCAGGAATTGACTCGATTTGATATTTCCAAAATACCAATAAACTCCGGCATAAAAGAAAATGAAGCATTGGAGCAAGTTCTAGTTGAAATTCCCGGACATAAATTCATAGAAGCACTTGAATTTGGTTGTAGCGATCTCAATAGTCCCGCGGGCTTCGCTAAGCAGTTATGGAATCGAATCATCACCGGCAAGCCCCTGCCGAACACTGACGATCCGCAAGGCAATCTACTCCACTTCAATGGCAGCTATACAACTGATTTCTCCAAACCTGTCGGACAACGCACGAGCAATCATCTGCTAAAACAAGCTGGGCAATTGGTACCACTTGTACCGGAAGATACTTACCCCTGGTTAACGCGCTGGCATTATTTAGAGAAGCTTCACAAGTCCGGCGTGTTCAATTATCTCGCCGAAGATGGCATACCATTAACGATTGAAGAAGTTTACCGAAAACTTAGCGCTCAGCCTTATGAACACTCTATCGTAGATGCTATAGGCGATCACATACGGAATAAGACGCTCAATCCCAATATTGAAGGCAAAATAGAAGGGCGTCTAATCAACAAAACACCGCAACCATTTTCACTACAATTCGGACCTGGGCCATCGCTTTTCAGCTTCCCAGTTTTGTCCGGTCGTGATACCATGAGCGACGACCAAAAGACACACTAGCCCAAGGTTAGACCAGGTTAAGCGCAGGAATCACAGGTTGCCCGTGAGCAAGAAGACTGGAGTCCGAACAGAAAGCGATCACCTGGGCCAGGTCCAGATACCTGCTGACGTCTATTGGGGCGCAAACACACAACGAGCACGTGAATGTTTTTCAATCTCTGGCTGCACGATGCACCCGAGAATGGTTTCGGTTCTCACACATGTCAAAAAAGCTGTTTCACAAGCTAACGGACAGACAGGACTTTTGGACGGGAAACTCGCCCAAGCGTTGTCCCAAGCCGCTGACGAAATTCTCTCGGGCATGTGGCCGGACAATTTTGTTGTCGACGCATTTGCACCAGTTTCGTTTCACACGGGCAATTTAGATGAGCTGATGGCTAATCGTGCATCAGAAATGCTCGGTGGTGAAGTCGGCACTTACGCGATGGTTCATCCCGACAAACATGCGGCCGCAGTTCAGTCACCGCAAGATATTTTTTCAACAGCAATGCGTATTGCTGTTTTGTCATCGTTAAAAGATCTGTCACCGATCATTCGTGATTTGGAAAGACTCTTGCGCAGAAAAGCGCTTGAATTTGATAAGCCTGCACCTGCTATTTCCAGCGAGTTCAACATTTACGCCTCATCCATTCAACACAATTGGAAGCGCTTGACGCAAGCCAGTAATAACTTGCTTGAAGTAAGTCTTTCTGTAAACGATACAGCGATTGCCAAAACTTATGCGCCTTACGCTTTAGAGAAGCTTCGCCAATCAACTGGGCTGCCACTGAAGTCGCCAGAAGATTCGTTGCGTCCGCTAAAGTCAATGGCTGACTTTGTGGAGTTTTCGGCAGCGTTAAAAGAGTTGGCTATCGAGTTAGCTAGATTATCGAATGATCTAATAATGCTTTCGTCTGATGGGAAGATAAACATTCCCCCGATTGCTGCTAGAGATCAGCTTCAAGCTTGCGAACCAGTCATACCTGAAGCACTGCACATGGTGGCATTTCAAATCATCAGCAATGACAGCGGCGTAACACTTGCTGCTCAATCAGGGCAGTTGCAATCCAATTCATTGATGCCCCTAATTATTCATAACATTCTTGATTCGATGGATTTGTTGAGCAAGATGCTTAGTTCTTTCAACCAGCGTTGCCTCAACGGAATATTATCGATTTCTAACTCATGATCCTCATGAAGAAATATGAAAGAATCTAGCTGACCATAAGGCAGCCAAGTTGAGTTACTATTTACAAGCTGCTCGAGGAGATCGCACATGCTAATCACATGCAATAGCGAGAACGCAGCATCGCGAGGAGCGATGCGAAGTGGAGCGCGGGTTGCCGGCCGGCAAGTGAAGCCCGAGCTATTAGCGAGGGCGGAACGATAAATATGTACTCTGGATATCGCTTTGAAATGATCGTTGGCTGCATGAGCGCTGGGAAATCCAGTGAGCTTATACGGCGAATTGAGCGCGCGCGCTTAGCTTACCTGCCGACAATTATGTTCCGCTCGGCAACCGATACTCGTTCGCGTCCGGATCATGTTGAGTCGCGCAACGGTTTGACTTCTCAAGCGATCGTCGTAGAGACCGCCAAAGATATGCTCAAGTATTCGAGCCAAGCAATTGTTATAGGCGTTGATGAATGTCAGTTTTTTGATGACAGTCTCATTGATGTCATCCATGTATTGTTAAGACAGAAAAAGAAAGTAATCGCTTCCGGTCTGGATTTGGATTACCGCGGACTTCCATTTGGTTGCGTACCGCAGCTTCTTACACTTGCTGATCGCGTGGATAAGTTATTAGCCGTCTGCCGTAAGTGCGGATCAGATTTCGCCTGCCGCACACAACGCGTTGTGCAGTCTAACGAACAAATTCTTGTAGGTGACAGCCAGTACGAAGCACGCTGCATTCACTGCTTCGAGCCACCCTCTGAATATCAATTGAAACTAGAAATCCCAGAGCCACAATACTTCGCCCCACCGATTACGCAGAACGTCTCGATCGTATAGACGACTTTGTTAGACTGAGCCATCTTGCCTTTGTCATTCTGAGCCCTTCGCTTCGCTCGAGGGCAGGCTCCGCGAAGAATCTTCCGTAAGTTCACTTGTTCGTGTTGAATTACACGAACTCAGAACCGTTACGGCAGATGCTTCGGCTTAAGCCTCAGCATGACAAAAAGAACCTAACTCGCACTTATCGAGAAATACGGCGTTACGGCGACGAGATCTTTCCAACCAATTTCAATTCGGTAATTACCTGGGCCAACTTCAACACGGCTGGCGACAAGTGAGCCATCAGTATCCGTCTTCTCAATAAAAACAACACCGCGTTCCATTTCCTTGATGCGCAACTCCAAGTCTTGCAGACCGGAACTCTTCTCGTCTTTAGCTTGCATCAAGATTCGCAAACTATCGTCTTCAACCAACCAACCAAGATTCAGTTCAACGTGAGCATCACCCAACTGTCTTTCAATTGTGCCAAGTGACACCATTTGTTTGCCGGCACTACGAGTAATTGCCACTGGTTGCAATTGTTGCCAGCTCAAAGAAAAGAGTGCGTCCTGCCAGGCATTAAGAGCCATGTCTTTGCCGGCACCTATAAGTTCGCGAAATTTCAAAGCAATATCGACGCCAGACTGTGCTAACCCGGCAATGAGTCTTTCAGTAACGCGCTTAACCGTTGCTTTGTCTTCCTTACCTAAATTGATATATTCAGATACCTTCCACATGAGTTCATCAAATTGGCTGTTCTCACCAGGCAGCGGCAATTTGTCGCCGTGCCTCCGGCAAAAATCAGCAAGAGCCTTAACGCAAGCATCTTCTTCCTTTATATCGAGAATCTGCGTGAGCTCTGTCTTTGCATTTGAGGCTTTGCCGTCCATGTTATTCATCCCTCGCTTTTGTTTTGCTTTCCTCGTCCAGCTTCGCTTTGAATTGAGCTAGTGTACGGACGATTTTCTTATCGATCGTATCTATACTCTTAGCCTCCATTTTTAGACAAGAAATCAAATCTTCTCTTTTATATCCATGGACATACTTAAGCATGAAACAAACTTTGTGCAGATCTGTGGGCAATTCATCGGTTATTTGCTTGATTAAATCAGCCATTAGCGCCCGTTCTTCAGGATTTTGACCTAGCCCTGAGCCGGAGCCCAGAACCGACGATTCGCCTATAACGTCATCTGCCGAGCGCCCATCCTCCTCGGAAAACAAGGAATCAAGAGAGGTGGTCTGCCAGATACTGCCCGACGAAGGCTGGGAGTCGAAAGCCTGTCCTGAGGCTAGGGTTTTAATCTTTACCTTGCTGCCGTGGACTTCCCTCTCTTCCTCGTAAACAACCCCGTGAGGCACGGCTAGTTCAGGCTTTTCAGCCTTTTTAAGGATAACTTTGTGGTAACGCTCCAAATTCTGGGCTATAGCCTTATTGCAGGCAGCCATACAGTACGGCTTGAGCTTAGCTCCCGGGTAGCTTGGGTCAAAATGCCTAGTCACCAAAATAAGGGCATTCTGGAGAATGTCCTCAATATCCTCTTCGGAAGAAAGTCTTGCCCGGGAGCGGATATAGCGCATCATGCGCTCGGGCGTGAATTCCATCTCGCCTCGCAAAAATGCTCTGCTCTCTTTAACGTCCATATTTATAGCTCCGGCTCGACAAGTCTCGCCTGCGCCTGCTGTCCAGCATTACACGCATCGCTGCGGACGGCTCTTCGCCGCCCTTGCTCTGCTGCTACTCTGTAATTAATTCTCAAATTAATTGCCCGCTCGACAACCGGTATTGGATGCCCCAGTACCGGATTTATACCCCTGACTTGTCGCTTCTGAACCGCATTATCGGCATTGCGTCCTCGCTAGTAAGACTTGCATCTATACGTTTCCAAGAATTTCTTGACAAGATTTTTTGTACATGTTGTTAAGGGACGGGATATATGTCTCGAGTAGAATAACAATCGCTAAAACACCGTTGCCAACAGGCTTTCAGCCATGTTGTCATTATTTATTCAATCGGCTATGTCTCGTCTAACAACAAATCGCGCCAATCAAAGACTGACGAAATTTCTCAACGAAGTTTCCGAAAGCGCAACTTTGCGCATGATTTTGCCGGTGCTTAAAACAAGAGCATTAGCCAACGGTCTTTATGCCGAAGAATTCGCGCAAGCGACAAACAAAGTAAAAACTTTAGACGACTTGCGCTACCGTTTAACTTTGGTGGCAGCAAACTATCAAGAAAAAGCTCGTTACTGGGATGACTTGGGTCTACTTGCCAGAGCGCGCGACCATCATTTGCAAGCAGCGCTGTGGAGTTTCTATGCGCAGCTCATAATGAAGGATACAAAACAAAAGTCACAGACTTACAG
>JAKFVJ010000288.1:0-2132 GCA_021732245.1 Candidatus Obscuribacterales bacterium
GAAGGTTTTCCGAATTCGTCGGTCAGCTCGCGCATCAGCTTAGTAATTTGGTCTTGAAAATTTGTCTTGGTCTGATTGTAAGCGGAGTAGAGAAAAACAATTTTGCGCCATTGCTCATCTGTCATTTGCGGCACCTGCCCATTGTAGGCGGACCTGTAAATGAGATTAGACAGAGCTTGCACTTCTTCGGTGGCATAACACTTGCTGGCACGTGTCATGTGCAGGCTTAGCAAGTTGATTGCCATGACGGTCATTAGCAACGCCTGAATTTTGGCGACTTTCATGATTGGCACGCGGACTATGCAGAAGCTACTCATCTCCTTGTTGCCCGCATCAGTGTGCGGCTAAACCTCGATGTACTCTTCAAACGATGCTTGAGAAATCAAGTGCTCTGTTGCCGGAACGGCAAGCCTGAGTGGGTTTTCAGCCAAATAGGATCGGAAGTCTTTTAATAGTATCATGGACCGCCTTTGTGATACTATTAACGCTAGGGTTTCGATGGGTGCTTGTTGTGCGCTATTTTACTCGGTATTCGTTTGATTCATTGCCTGTAACGCACAGGCTTATGAACTTGCTCAGCCAAGTCCATGAATTCAAGGGAAAACAAGATCTGTTCAAGAACCAGGGACGGGAAATGCTTGAAGCACTTCGGCAGACAGCGATCATACAAAGCACCGAGTCATCAAATCGCATAGAAGGCATCACAGCGCCGTCCGACCGGATTATCAAACTGGCCCAAGACAAAACCACACCGAGAAATCGTTCTGAACAAGAGATTTTTGGGTACCGGAGCGTTCTTGATACCATCCACGCCAATTACGTGCACATTGCCGTCAAAGAAAGCACATTGCTGCAATTTCACAGAGACTTGTATGCGTTTGCAGGCGGGCAGGGAGGCAAGTACAAGCCCGTTCAAAACTACATTAGCAGAGAAGAGCCCGGCGGCACGAAGGCAATTATTTTTACGCCGCCGGCACCAGGTCTCATGACAGAAACCGCTATGCAAGATCTCCATCGAGATTTCGATCGGCTGTGGGACGAAGGAAACATTGACAAACTGTTGCTCATTGCCGGCTACGTGTTTGATTTTCTCTGTATTCATCCATTTCTCGATGGCAATGGGCGAATAGCCAGGCTTGCTACTCTGCTTCTGCTATACAAGGCTGATTACGAAGTAGGCCGATACATCAGCTTGGAGAAAATAATCGAGAACAGCAAAGAACAATACTACGAAACGCTGAACTATGGCTCGCAAGACTGGCATGAAAACAAACATGATCTCATGCCCTGGTTCGAATACTTTATTGGTGTAGTTCTGACGCAAGCGTATGAGTCGCTGGAATCGCGCGTGAATATCGTCACCACAACCCGTGGTGCCAAGACTGATCTTGTGGTCAATATGATCCGGAAATTGCCAAAGCGGTTCAAATTAGCCGATGTGCAAAGTGCATGTCCTGGTGTTAGCCTGCCTACCATAAAAAGAACGTTGGAGGCGCTGAAGGAAAAGAAAGAAATACGGTGCCTCGGAAAGGGGCGCGATGCCACCTGGGAGCGACTCGTTATGGAATTGAACTAGCGAAGTACTCACGTTCATCGGTAGCTTGCAGCATTAGACAGGATGTTCGCTACTTCCAATCCCCAGACACGGCACTGCCGCTGACTCAGTCCCAAGCATTTCTAATATTGCCCAGATTGCTTTGCTTGACTCATCAGCAAAACACCACGACAGAGTTATCGAAGCATCCACAATTACGTTTGGTTTGTTACGATAAAGCCGTAATTCGATGAGAGGAGACCGTACACACAAATGTGGTATATTTGTGTATGCAGTTCTAGGGGAATGCACAATGCATAGAACCAACATTGAGCTGGACGAAAAGCTGGTCAAGAAGGCCATGAAACTGACGCGACTGAGCACTAAAAAGGAATTGGTAAATTATGCCCTTGCGGAGCTAGTCCGTCAAAATGAACTTAAAGGATTACTTGATCTGGAAGGCAAAATTCAGTGGGTTGGCGACTTGGCAAAAATGCGTGAGTCCCGAGTATGATTCTTGTCGATTCTAGTGTGTGGATTGATTTTCTAAATGGAGAAAATAGCCCACAGCGCCACGTTTTGCACAGGCTAATAAACG
>JAKFVJ010000288.1:2142-18684 GCA_021732245.1 Candidatus Obscuribacterales bacterium
AGAGATAATCATTACCGAAGTTTTACAAGGTCTCAAGCAGGAAAAAGACTTTACAGTCATAAAAACCTTCTTTGAGAAATTGCATTTACATAAGCCCAAGGGCACAGATACCTATATCAATGCTGCAAAAATCTATCGAAACTGTAGAAGCAAGGGCAAAACTATAGGAAGTACAGTTGACTGCGTTATAGCAGCTATATGCATCGAGAATGCCATGCCTATTTTGCACAGAGACAGTGATTTCGACATGATTGCCGCCTGCACCGCTTTGCGAGTACTAAAAATCTGATGTCTTTATTTGATTACATTCACTCATCACTACGCCACTGGAAACACACTGTATTGTATGTGTCCTCAAAGCCCTGGGTAATAGTCTGGTGGCTCCGCAAGCATCTAGCACCGGACATGCCTCTAAAGTCACGGACCCGCTGGGGTGCCACCTGGCTCGCTTACAATGACTTTCTCGGCGCCCACACATTTTGCGGCACGGGTTTTGAAGACAACGAACAACAATTCCTGTTGAATTACCTGCAAGAAGGCATGACTGTCATAGATATAGGTGCTCACCATGGCTTCTACACTCTTTTGGCTTCCCAAAAGGTCGGACCCAATGGCAAAGTTATTGCCTTCGAACCGTCTCCACGCGAATTGGCAAAGCTCAAAGTGCATCTTCAAATCAACAACTGCAACAACGTCCAGGTCGAAGAAGTAGCTCTCGGTGCCGAAGAAGGTACGGTCAAGATGTTTGTATGTCTTGATCACTCCGGCTTGAATAGTCTGCGCTTACCTAACGCTGAAACAAAAGCAACTGAAGTCGAAATTAAACAAATTAGACTCGACGACCTTTTAAAAGAAAAACAAATCAAAAAAGTAGACTTCGTCAAAATGGATGTGGAAGGCGGCGAGTTGTCCGTCCTGAAAGGCGCAGACAAAATTCTCTTGGATGAATTACGCCCAGTCATAATTTACGAGATACAAGATATCCGCACGACACCATGGGGCTATAAGGCTGTCGAGCTTTATCAATTCCTCAAAGATCACAAATACAAGTCTTTCAATGTCACAACAAATGGGCGCCTGGTGCCATGTCCCGACAAACAAGAATTCGACGAAAATTTAGTTGCTGTGCCTGAAGAAAAATTGTCCCTAATCGAAAAGTTTATTGCCCCAGAATTTACTGCTTAGTCTCTTTTTTCAACATCAACTCAAATAGTTCGACGTACTCAGCAACTTGCTTCCTAGGATCAAACTGATTGAAGCGATTGATCGCCTTTTCAATCAAAGTTTCTTGCAATGGTTTGTCGTTGATTACTTCATCCATTGTGCGAGCTAGAGCTATACGATCTCGATTTGGAAATGTCCGGCAAGCATCCAGCGCACACTCGGACAACCAACCGGATCGCGAAACGATCATTGGTTTTCCGGCAGCCAAAAGCTCCATCACAATTAGCGCTCCCGGCTCTTCCCAAGCTGACGGCAATACGCACACTCCAGCTTCGTTAATTGCATCGAAAAGTTCCTTGCCGGTTAAAGAACCACGAAACCAGACATTGCCGTCAAGATCCAGCCTTGAACATAATTCCTGCAAAAATTGCAATTGCGGTCCATCGCCGATTATTTGCAATGTGTAACTGCGACTTCCCAATCGATGCTGCTCATTATTGTTTAAATATGCCAGCGCATAAAGCAGGTAATCGACACCCTTCTCCGATATTAAGCGACCGATAAATGTAAAACTTGTCTGCGCTTTTGCCAGATTTGCCTTAGCAATTTCCGCGCTGCCCACCTTAAAATCATCAACTTCGATAGGATTGTAAATTACCCATTGGCGCGGAAGAGGCTGGCGCCTTTCTTGATGGAGGCTGGCTGCTACGTTGGCGTCGGCCAAAAGCCCGACAAGTCGCCTAAGCCAAAGCTTGATACCACCAGGAATTGCCTTAAATCCAAACAAGTGCAAATGGTGCCTGAAAGAAGCCCAAGGAGTCATGGGCGCAGGTTTGCCCGCGACCCAGCCGGCGCCGTCGACGCATTGCAGCTGATAACCATGATGGGTCCAGCTAAATGGTTTATCCAACAACGTAGCCAGGAAAAACAAACTGACGCTCGAGCCGTTGGAGTGCACTAAATCGTGCTCGGCGATAAGCTTTGCCCGCTCAATAAGCCCTGGGCGCCGAATAAGCGTATAGGGCACCAGGCGATGGTTATTGGATGCGGTCTCGGTGACAACCGTCACTTCGTGACCCGCTTCGACCAAGCCTTTAGCCAGGCTGTGTCCAACGTCCTCGACACCGCCGATATTTGGCCAAAAGCTATAGGAATAAAGCAGTATCTTCATAGGGGTCCGTCAGATTTAACATACCACGCTCTGCTTTCTTCAAATACGGCTAGAATCAAGGAAGACGTTTTTGAGACCCAATGACAACCAATTCAGAAAACATGGCGGACTCCACTTGGGGGAAGGACATAACAATCCTTTGTCCTTCGGATTTTCGTTATTTGCCTGGCGTTTACGCACTCTTCAATAGCGCCGTCTTAAATGGTTTTCTCGGTAAATTTGAAATTCTCGTCGACAAGCACCATAGTTTCGACTTGTCTGTTATTCCCAATCACCCTCAGCTAGCCGTGCGTTCCTTTGAAGGTCCCGGCACTGACTATTATTTCACTGTAAGTCGTCTAGCTGGATTAAGGGGATTGAGTCCCGGCAAATATCTTCATCTTGATGCAGACATGATTATAGAAAGACCTTGCGGTCACCTATTTGAACCAATTGAAAATGGCATTGTAGTCAGCAGTGAACCGGAGCGAAAGTACGACCAATATGATGTGCTTTTATATAACCAGGCAAAGGAAGTCGGGCTTTCCCAAAATTTGAAACCATTCAATTACGTCAATGGCGGATTATTCGGATTTCGTATTCCTGAACACAATGACTTTATCAATCAATGGGCAGAACTTTCATTCAAACATTTTCGTGACCGTAAACTGATGAGCCCTGTCAATTGGTTTTGTCTCGATCAATGCATGCTCAATCTGCTCATTAGACAACCAGATGCACCTGATGTTTTTGCTATTTCCCCCAGGCAATTGGAATTCGGAAGTTTTGGGCAGTATTTTCAGGACAGACCATTTCCTTACACGAAACAAGGAAAACTTATACCAACAGATCAAACCAAATTCATTATCCATGGCGCCGGCATCGACAGACCCTGGCTTGAGCGCGCACGAACGACACTTAAAGGGAAAATTGGCAACGCGCTAGATCACCTAGGATTACTTGGACTATTTAAGAAACCCAAACCTTACGGCAGGGCATGGGCTTACTATGCCTTATCTGAAAATCTGCCTATTCCACATAGCGCATGGACGGACAAGCATTCATTCAACAAGCACAACAATCCCATCTGGCGATCAATTTATGGTCTTTAAAGCTATGGTATCTAGAACCAAGCCGTCTAAGATTTTAATTGTTGTCTCATGCGTATTTGTTATTTGGCTTTTGTGCATAGCAATTAGTCTTGTCATTGCCGCCACAAAACCCTCACAAGCTTACTTTGTATTAGGCGGCAACAACACAAGAGAAATACATGCAGCGGCCTTAGTTGCCAAACACCCACAAATGCTCACGCTTATTTCCGGAGGCAGTCCTGATCCGTGCATTTGGAATGCCTTTCAGCGCGCCAATGCGCCAATGGATAAAGTTTGGCTGGAAAAATGTGCGGATTCGACATTTGGAAACATGTACTACGGACTACCCATTCTCAAAAGCTGGAAAGTCTCAAGGATTACGGTAATTGACTCACACAGTCACGAGCCGCGAGCTCAACTGCTGGCAGGAATTATTTTTGCCGCTCATGGTATTTGGACAGACTTCGATATTCTTGACGATGGATTTCCCGCCAAACCAGAGTGGGACATTAAAACTGCCTTGGATGTAATTCGCGCCTGCTTTTGGGCGGTGATTAGTCAATTCTATTATCCGCACTGTAGCAATGTAACTCAGCTTTCACAAGTCGATATGAATTACTGGAATGCGCATGGGTATCATTGCGCGCATCATATGAATCCACTGACTGGCCAAATTGAAAATGATTCGGTTGTTCCAAATACCAAAAATTAGGATTTAAGTCCCTTCATGTACCAAAATCGTATGCCGGCGCGATCGATGTATGGTCCAGGTTTCTGTGAGTGGGCAAACGCTTTAACTTTCTTCTGAACCATTTCATTCGAATCACTATCAGCGATGCGCATCAGATCTATAACATCCTTTTGCCTAATTGCTTTACGCTGCCAAATCTCCTCACTCACAATCGGTTGCCAGTTATTTTGTTTTAGATCATCAATGACCGCTGATACCAGATTTGGTATGAAGCTAAGAGTACGCTCGCGTAATGTCTCTGCATCATCATCTTTTTCGATTGGAAAACGTAACACCCTCAAAATTGGACCGGTATCCACACCCTTATCCATAATATGAGCAGTAACACCAAATTCACTATCCCCTTCAAGTAGGGCCATCGAACAGGAGCCTCGTCCCGGCCATTTCGGCGGCGCAGTGTGAAAATTGATGGCAGCGATAGACGGACTAGTTAGTAGTGGCTCACGCACAATAAGAGGACCGAAGGCAAACACAAATTGCGGAGCAAGTTTTGCCAAAGCTTCTTGATCTGTCTTTTCATTAAAGCTGAAAGAATTGGCGAATAGAAGCTCAAAAGAGTCTTTCAGTCTGTCTTCAACATCTTTCGAAGTTTGACTGTTTGTCCATCCAAGATAAATTGCCGTCGGTTTTTGCATATATTAGTCTCAAGATTACTTTGCTGATGCTTACACGAATAATCGTTTTATACTACGCAACCAATCGTAAGCTGACGGCCCTGCAAAAGTGGCACAGCGTAGAACTGATGCATAAAATTTGCCGGCTAGATCTGGTGCCGTTTGCTTAGCCAAGGCAAAGTACTGACTAGCCACTTTTTCCTCTCCATTACGAAAGCAGTCTAGTCCGTGAGACACACAGGTACCGGCGACCGTCCTTTTGGCAAGTTTAAATACTCTTTCCAGTTCATCGGCAGAAAAAATACCGGCTTCTTTGGCAAGAGCATATTGCTTTTCAACAATACAACTATAACCCACACCGACTTCTGCATTACGTCTTAGTTTCTCCGTAGCCGAGCCACCATGTACACGGTATTCGCCGAGAGCATCTGCAATCAAACAGACTTTTTTCGATTTGAGAGCACACCTGAGCAATAAATCCATATCCGGACCATAGGCGAAGTTTCCGTCATAGTAACCGGCCTCATCCAATACAGATTTCCTGACAAAAATCGTCGATGGCTGCACAGGAATCTTACCCGTGATGTAGTCCCTATAAAAAGCTGCCGCAGTGACACAAACATCTTCAGCAGCCACAGCCTGCTTATCTCCGTATGGCTGGCTTTTTTCATCAATCAACAAAACAGAACCTATGGCAACTCCTGCCTCAGGTTGGTCAATAAGCGCTTGAGAAAGCCTTTTCAGTCCATTAGGTAATAGCCTGTCATCATCATTTAAGATCAGAACAAATTCACCAGAACAAAGGTCGATGCATTTGTTAAGTGCTCCAATCATGCCCAAGTTCACCGGATGGTAATGATATTTCAAGCGTGAGTCGGGAAAAGCACTAACAATTTCTTTGACATTTACTGGTGAATTAGTATCTAAAACCAAAAGCTCTAGATCAAGATCTTTATCCGCAAGCACACTGGCTATTGCTTCCCGAAGATAGTCTGTACGATCATACGTTAAAATAGCGACGCTAATTTGCGGCATGGCTCTCCCTTGTTCACATCATCAATTGAATTATATACTTCGATAAACGCATTCGGATCTTCAAACTTCAAAAATTGCGCTTGACAGCATTCGATCAAAAGAATGTGGCACATACAGCTCGGTCTGGTAGATTTCGCGTAAAATAAGCACAAGAAAAGGATAGTATGTGACCAAGAAATCTTATTTGGTAACCGGTGGTACGGGCTTCATCGGCTCGGCACTTGTTACTGCGCTTGTAAGTCGTGGGCACAAAGTACGCACGCTTGATAACAACTCAAGAGGAGCGCACAGGCGCTTAGCTTCTGTAGCTGGACAGTATGAGCATGTAGAAGGCGATGTCCGTGATTATGCCACCTTTGCAGCAGCAGCAAAGGGCATAGATAGTGTTTGTCATCTTGCTTACATCAATGGCACTGAATTTTTCTATTCCATACCGGAGACTGTGCTGGATGTTGGTGTCAAAGGTATCGTCAATGCCATTGACGTCTGCAAAAGCTTGAGTATCCCTGAGCTTATTGTTGCTTCCAGCTCGGAAGTTTACCAAACACCGCCAACAGTTCCAACCGACGAGAATGTACCTTTGGTTATACCGGATGTTTTCAATCCGAGATACTCTTATGCTGCCGGTAAAATCATCTCAGAGGTAATGGCAATCCATTGTGGTGCCAAATTTTTCGAACGCATGATCATCTTCAGACCTCACAATATCTATGGTCCGGACATGGGTTGGGAACACGTTATTCCACAGCTTATTATGAGGGCAAAAGAGCTTAGTAAACAAAGCTCAAGTACGGTGAAATTCCCCATCCAAGGGACTGGCAATCAGACACGAGCGTTTTGCTTCATTGAGGACATGATCAAGGCGCTAATAACAGTTTTTGAACATGGTAAACACATGGAAATTTACAACATCGGCACCGATCAAGAAGTAACGATCTCAGAGCTAACGCGCATCATCGGTCGTTACTTTAAATGCGAACTGAACCTGGTGCCGGGCAACATTGCCTCTGGAGGCACCTTGCGCCGCTGCCCCGATATCAGCAAATTAAGGGCGATTGGTTTTGAACCCCAAGTAAATTTAGTAGACGGCGTGCAGCGCACGGCCGACTGGTACGATGCTAATCAAAATCTAGCTCCGGCAAAATCGTTTGTTCTTAATGGATAGAATTACTTAAGGAGATAGAACATGAAACAACAGACTGCACTTGCTCAGGGTACAGGCTCATCCGTTGTCGTCGAACGCTGCCAAACATGTGACGGTGCCCGTCTTGAGTCAGTACTGTTCTTGGGTTACCTACCGCCTGTAAATACGATGCCCGTTACGGGCAAACGCCCGACAGAAGAAGCTAGTTACCCTGCGGAAATGTTGTTTTGTCACAATTGCACTCTGGCACAATTAGGGCTTATTGTCGATCCGGCAATTTTGTTTCCACCGGAATATCCTTACTCCAGCGGCACGACAAAAATTCTCAGGGAAAACTTCAAGGAACTCTACGAAGAATCGTCTAAGATCGTACCTCTAACATCCGACGATCTGATTATTGACATAGGCTCTAATGACGGCACACTTCTGAGTAATTTCAAAAACGGCGGACATAAAGTGCAGGGTATCGAGCCTACACTGATGGGGAAAAAAGCAATTGAAGCCGGCATTGCAACGGAAGAAGCTTTCTTTAACATCGAAACCGCCACTCGAGTACGCTCAAAAGTAGGCAAAGCCCGCATCATAACTGCAACCAATGTTTTTGCACACATAGAAAATATTCATGACATCATGGAAGGCATAATCACCTTGCTTGCCGATGATGGAGTGTTCATCTCTGAATCCCATTATCTTTTGGGACTAATAGAAACGCTACAATATGACACCATTTACCATGAGCATTTACGTTATTATTCTTTGAGCAGCATTAGCTACCTTCTCAATCGCCATGGACTGGAAGTAATTCACGCCAAGCGCATACCGACGCATGGTGGTTCTATTCGAGTTTATGCGGCCCGCAACGGCAAACACCAAGTCAGAGACTCCGTAAAAGAATTACTGAACAGCGAAAATGCTGCCAACCTTGGCACCAAACTTTTGCCGGAATTCAAAGAACGCGTCGTGCTTTCCAAGTTAAAACTCAATTCTTTATTGCTTGATTTAAAATTGAAAAAACAAAGAATTTTTGGCGTCGGGGCACCTTCTCGTGCCAGCACATTAATAAACTATGCAGGCATCGATAATGGCATTCTTGACTGTGTAGTAGAGGTCAAAAATTCACACAAGGTAGGCAAAAACATGCCTGGGACTGTAATTCCCGTAAAAGAAGAATCCTGCTTGTTTGATGAGCAGCCGGAATATGCGCTTCTCCTTTCTTGGCACATCAAGGACGAATTGATACAAAATCTATCTGCCAAAGGCTTCAAGGGTAAATACATAGTCCCTCTGCCGGAACCGCAAATCATAAGCAATGACGGCACTAGCTCTAGCGTTTGACCATTGTTTTAAGATTTCGCAGTCCGGTATAAATTTCTTTCCCACCATAACTGGCGAGCGACAGCATGGACAAGTAAAACTTTCCACCAAGTGTCGGCGTCAACTCGGCGGCGATGGCAAAGTACTGGCGCGCAACCTCGCATTGCCCTCTCTTAAAACAGTCCAGTCCAATAGCTGTGCAACTGCCTGCATGCTGTCCGGCAGCAACGCAAAACATTTCTTTCAACTCGTCATCCGAAAAAAGACCTGATGATTTGGCCAAATGATATTGCTTTTTAATCAGTCCTTGATACGAGCGGCCTATTTCAGCATTTGCTCTGAATTTTGTTGTGGCTGTGCCACCATGAATTCTGTACTCACCAACGCTATCAGCGACAAGGGAAATCCTCCCATTAAGAGCAACACGTAGCCATAAGTCCATGTCCGGGCAATATTGGATTGCTGGGTCGTACTGCCCAGCCTTATTTAGAACTGATTTTCTTAGTAGTACTGAGCATGGTTGAACAGCAATTCTACCGGTCAGATATTTTTTGTAAAAATCCTTTCCATCTAAACATCGATCAACTTCAGTGATATTCACCTTTTCACCAATCCGCTGACCATTCTCGTCAATAAGCAGGACTGAACCTATGGCCGCACCTACTTGCGGATCAACTACGATTTGGTCGTAGAGCTTTTTCAGACCACCCGGCAAAAGCCTGTCATCATCAGCCAAAAGCATTAGATATTCCGACTGACAAAGTTCAATGCACTTATTACCGGCACCAACCATGCCTAAATTTTCCGGATAGTAGAAATAATTTACTCGTGAATCGTTGAAGCTATCCACTATTTCTTTGACATTAACAGGCGAGGCCGTATCAACTATGAGCAGCTCAAGATCAACTTTTGACTCCGACAACACGCTGGCAATGACTTGGCGCAAATAATCATCACGATTATAAGTAGGAATAGCTACGGTTACTTTGGCCATGACGCTAATTTCTTATACTCAGGAGAAAAATACAGCGTTTTAAAAATAGCATATGGGCCAAGAACAAACATAGCTAAGAAAGAGACGAACATCCCTCGGATACTCTTAGCTCTAAAATTGAGTTTTGTGTAAGTCCAATAGACGCGCATCCAGTCAACCACTAAGCGAATATAATTGTCCGGTCGCGCAATAATATGCCGATGCTTGCCTTGAAAATACGTCCAAGCCGAACACCTATCAATGGTCAAACCGATCATTTGCCGAACATTAGGAACCCGAACAGGATGCCTTACTTTGGCATCGCGAACAAAAAGAATCTCTGTTAACGGAAGCAAACGCCGGCGCAAGTCAGAGTCTTCTTGAGTCGGATGCCGAAAATTCTCATCAAATCCGCCAACCTCCTTAAACAAGCTTCGTTTGACGGCGATGTTTGCCGACCAAAATAGACCACCTGTCATATTAATTGGGCACTCAGAAAAAATTCTATTCATTTCACCGATTGCTTCAATTGACCCCTCTAAGGCTTGAGCCGCGCCGCCAGTATGCGCAGCATAGACAGAAAGCCAATTAGCATCAATCAAAACATCATCGTCCGTAAAAACCAGCCATTCACCAGTTGCTAATTTCGCGCCGTTATTTCTGTTAGCAGCAGGACCTTTTTGAGGGCCCTTAACGAATCTAACCCAGGGATATCCTTCTTTGACTACAGTCTCTACCGCGCTTGAGCGGCTATCATCGGTGACGATCACTTCATACTCACCAAAAGCCATTGTTTGCTTGCCGGAAGCAAGCGCGTCTAAGACGTGACGAAGAGGCTCTGCGCGTTCACAGGTAGGGATAATCACTGAAAACAACATCAATTAAATTATATACCCAAAAATTGCTTTATACTTCAAAGGGACTGAACTTCAAAGATACAGAATAGGACCGCTTAGGCAGGGATGGCTAATGCCGATTTGCGTTATTACACCAAGGTTGCCACCAGCCATGGATGGTTTGGGCGACTATTGCTATCAGATGTGGCACCACTGGCCCAATGGTGAAAAGCCGCAGGGATTTTTAGTACTGGACTCGGTCGATGAAAGCCGCAAACACTGGCCGCAGGTCGCAATTGACCAATTCGAGCCATCGGAAAACGGGCTTTTAACAAGACTTTCCAAAATGAATGTCGACACTGTCTTCTTGCAATACGTCGGCTATGGTTTTGACGTAAACGGCTGTCCTTCATGGCTACCGGCAGCACTGAAACAATGGCTGGATGGTAATAGCGGAAGACGTTTGGTTACCATGTTTCATGAAACCTGGTCTAGCGGCAAGCCTTGGCAAAAAGTCTTCTGGCTTATGGGCAAACAAAAAAAATGCGTGTCGGACCTGATGCAGCTATCCTCGGCAATAATCACCAGTTGCGAAGTTAATCGTCAGTCTCTACTGGCACTCGGTGTAAATAAACCAGTTCAGATAATCCCTTTGGGTTGTAGTTTTGCTGTTGATGCCTCAGCAGTGAAAAACTGGAAGCAATTGCTTATTTTTGGCAAGGAGTACGCCAGAGTTAGAGGTGTTCAGACTCATGTGGAGCTTCTCGAGCAACTAATCAAACAAGGCGCGATCGAACGTATAGTGCTCTCGGGTCAATGCACCGGCAAAGACCTAGCCGCCGAGTTTATTCGGGACAAACTCCCCTCTCTAAACTTAACCACAGCCTACAATTTCGCCAGTTCGCAAGTACCTTCATCGGTTCAAGAAAGCGGGTTGTCCTTGATGCATACTCAATCAACACATCTCTTGAAGTCGACATCTTTCCATTTAGCGGCAAAACTGGGACAAGTCTCCATTGCTGAGGACAGCGGTCCAGCCGACACTCCATTTATTTCCGGCAAACACTATCTTGCATATCCGGTTGACAAGCCAGATATCCTTATCAGTTCACTAAACGACCAACATCTGGAATCTATCTCGCATGACGTTTCTCAACTTGCCTCTACTTATTTATCGTGGCGTGAAATCGCCGCAACCTGGCATCAAGTCTTTGAGTCTCTCGCCTGATATATTAGGCAGCCTATACCAAAGCCGTCCTGATCATAATCTTCGACAAATTCCTGAAATTCAAACTCTTGTCGTATCTCTTTCCAGAATTGCGGCACTCCACCCGTGTAATTTCCGGAGTGAATACCATAGCGCGTTTGAAAGTCTTCGCAAATATCATGGAAAACAATCATGCCACCATCGCTCACCAATTCCTTGTACTTTTCAAAATCTGACTTCACGCCCTCATAGCTGTGATCCCCATCGATAAATAAAAGATCCAATTTGCATCCGTCAAGCGTGTTTTTTATCTCCGCTTTTATCACGGAATCAGCCGAATCACCCTCAAAAAATTGCAACCGGCACCCGCGCTTATTGAAAGCTTCCAAGATAAAAACATTATGCAAATGAATATCTGCACCCATTAAAAGATCCAGTGTGCTAATTCTTTCCTTAAGCAAAAAAGTTGTGCCTGCCTGCGCCATGCCAATTTCCAGCGCAATCTTTGGATTTCTCGAAGCGGCAAAATCAAGAAACCTCTCAATTTCTTTTCTCTTTTGATGCGGTCCTAAAACATCACAAGCAAATTGAAACAGCTGATCAAAGTTGCTGACAGCTGCATACTTTCGAGCCACTCTCTCTCTAGCCGTACTATTTAGACGGAAGGCAAGCTTCCTCATAGATTCTTCAAAGGAAATTATTGGCTTGCGCAAGGCTTTGTAGCGCAGAAGCCGGTTGTGTATTTTAAAACTCAATTCATTCATCATTTAGTGAGCACCTGATCGAAGATATCCATTACTTGGTTTGCGAAAGTTCTTGAATTCAAACCAGCATCAACCAATTGTCGACCTCTCCTGCCCATCTCTATGGCTCTGTCTGGATTATCTTGAAAAAACCGGACTGCCCTAACCCAGCCTTCTTCGTCATTTGGCTCTACCCAAAGTCCAATTCCGAGCGCCTCAATGTCTACGTCGATATAAGGGTTCTTTGTCATTATTACTGGTTTAGCCATAGCTAAAGCATCAACCAAGCTCGACAAACCATTTAGATGGTTTGCCGAATATAGAGGAATGGCCAACGCGCGCGCTTCAGCGTAAATTTTTATTAGTTCCGGAAATGGTAAAAAAGAACTATCCGGTCGAACTGTTACATTAACGCCAGCGGATTGTTCCAGCTCTTCCTGATAAGCACTATCCAGACAAATTATATGCGCATCAGCAGACGCCCTAGCACATGCTCTAGCAAAAGTTATAAAATCGCGACCTGTCCTTCCTGCCGCAACAATTGTAGTTCCCGGAGTAGTCCCCACTTGATAGAAGTCCTTATCCGGTCCCCAAGTTAGCGTCCGAGTTTTACCTCCTTGCCTCTCGATATCATTGGCAATCTTAGAGCTTAGGGATGGAAATGCATCTGCGCCAGTCAGCACCAGTCGCACAAAGGGTGCACGGCACCAGGACAAGCGACCCGGATTGAGCGGTTGATGCGCGATACAAACAAGCGGTACTTTCAGAATTCCGAGCTCTCTCATATAACTCAGCAGTTGTGTCTGCGTTTGACAGGGAGAGTAAATTAAATCGGCTCCAACACATCGGGACAAAACCTTAGACTGCTGCTCAAGGCTACCTACCGGAATAGGCACTCTAAGCCTTTCATAGGTCTTTTGTAGATGACGAAGAAATTGATCATCGCCTTGCCCTTCAATCAGTTCAACCTCATAGTTTCTTTCATGGAAATAATTGATCCCATATAAATATTGATCTGGTGTCTGCCCAATATTCACTTCTTGCCAGACTCCGGCCAAAGAATAATTGTTTGCTACCAGAACCTTAGCCACACCTATCTCCTCTTGTTTAATCGATTGAAAATCGATGACCACAATTGAAAGTGCGGGCAGATCAAACTGAGTACAGCTGCCGAAAAATCTCTAGCTTTTACATCTTCAAGCGCCATCACCTTTATGGAATAAGCAACCTGTCGTAAATAAGCATAAAAATTCACCTGTTCATCCTCACCGGCATGCCAACGCCAATAAGACTTTAGAACACTCAATACACTTTTCTCCTTCACATCACTAACAATTATTTCCGGATCAAAAATGACTTCATAACCCGCTGCCAAAAGCCTCTTGCCCAGGTCTCTGTCTTCACTGTGCCGCAGTTGATTGTTAAAGTTTCCCACTTGGATTACGACGGAACGTCGCACAAGGCAAGCGCCGGTCATTAACAGCGCCTGTTTTTCAACTCGATCATGGAGTTTATAGATATGTCTCTGTGCCCACCGGTTCGCCAATGAGCCAGTATTCCGAATCACTACTTGCCCAAAAACAGCCGCCGGCGAATATTTTTGATACCACGATATAGCCTTTTCCAGATAGTCCGATTCGATGACTATACCTGAATCGACCGCCAAAACTAGTTCATTCCCGGCCATTTTCATAGCCTTAGCTCGCACAGCGCCTCGTCCTTCATTTTCAGCACTAGGCACCACTTTGACACCCATGAATTCAGCAATTTGAATCGAATTATCCGTGGATGCATCATCCATGACAAACAGTTCCGCAACAGGAATTTTCTGCGCCCTTATGGAAGTTATTGTTTGCCCAATACTGTTCGCATTGTTGAAGCAAGGAATATAAGCACTGATATTGGCCTCAATTGCCATCAACTAGTCCCTCTAGTGCTCGGTACCATTGATCTCTCAATGATTGAGCGTCAAACAGCGACTCAGACATTTTCCTGTTCTGGGTCGAAATCATCGTTAAATCGTTATCGGCACACCAATTGATCTTAGCCGCCAAGTCATTAATGTCCGGCAGGCGCAAGTGAGCGTGCTTAACCCATTGAGTAGGAAAAGCTCGTCGCTTGAACCAGAGTTTGCGCACCAGAAGTTCGCGAGTAGTAACGTATTCATTCATTGGCGGGTAGTCTGTAGTTATGACGGGCATCCCTGTCACAAGCGGTTCCAAGACCATAAAACCGTTGCCTTCCATTTTGGATGGCTGCACAGCGACATCCCCTATCTGATAGAGCTCCGCTGGTTCGGACAAATTGCCCACCTGAACTTCAATTCTTGGATCAAGATCAGGCAAGTCTACTTCCTTTTGCATTCTTACCAGCAATTTTATGTCTGATCGTTTTAACTTCTTGAAGGCAAGGATTGTATCGCGGGTACCTTTGCGGTCCTGACTGTCAACAAGTCCGGCATTGTGCACAAACAAGCGCGCCTTGCCTCTGACTAAACGAGAAGGAAATCGCTTGAGGTCTACGATCACGGGTACGTAGATAAGGTTATTAAAACCATAACTTGCAACCACTTGCTTGGCAAATTGCGACTGACAGACAAACAAATCACAAAGCTGCCACTCTTTATCGGTTCCTCTAAACCATTCCCAATTTGGAATGCAAACTGTTTTTAACCCCAGCTCCCTGGCAGCTGTTAGCAAATTAGGATGCCAGCCATAACGTTCCGGGAAAATTATTCCCTGCAAGCCGGCAAGTACTTCTTTCAGCTGAGCATCTGTGCATTTGGGATCCAAACGCCTTTCGAAATTTCCTGTTAAGGGATGATCAATTAAACGATCAGACGGAATAGCCAAATAATAGCCAAGTTCAAGCACCGACCTTACGTCTGACAATTGCCGCCCGAAGCCAGAATCATCCTTGGGTCCTACTACTGCCCATTTTGCCGGATCAAACATACTTCACTTTCACCCCACCGGATAACCAGCGAACTTCAACCAGGCGATTGCTCGTCCCATCCCCTCGGAAAACGACACGAGCGATTTATATCCGAGGACTTCCTCGGCTTTTTTATGAGGAAATTTGTAAGAACAACACTGCAAAGCCACCATTTCAGTTGATGGCACAAGTTTACAATCGACAGTTGAATTTGCAATTGTAAGCTTGCTGCCTTTCCCAAAGACAAGTTTTTTGATTGTTGTCTTCAACTCACCGGACAGAAGTGGCAAGATTCGTTGAACAATAGGCAAAGCCCTCATATGATCAAATACTTCCTTCCCTGTCGGATGCATGTTTTTCTTCGTTTCTGCTTCACCGAGACGATAAATGGACATTGGATTTATATTAAGGGCACGAGCAATACATTCATAGTATTCAAGCCAAGTTATGGTTTCATCATCTACTGCCAGAAATACTTGTTTATCGGACTTATTTAAAATTAACGACAGTCGTGCCATCTCAAGCAAATTGTCGACATACACGGCGTTGCATATGCCGTTACCATTGTTTGCCAAATAAGCGTTACCCGCCAGCAAATTGTTAGCTATTCCCGCCGTCCAGAGCCAGGAACGCGGACCATAGACAATGCCCGGCCGTAAAATAACGACTTCAACGCAACCTCTTTCCCTTCTCTGCAGCAATTTTTTTTCAGCGGCTACTTTTGCCTTCGCATAGACAAATCTTTGCTTGTTACCTATCACATCAGCTTCGCTTGCGCCCACATTAGGGACTGCGCCATGCACAGCAATACTGCTCAAATAGACAATTCTTTCCACACCGGCTTCTTCCGCAGCACTGTAAACAGCATCTACAGAATCAATCATTGCACGGGCATCACCAAGCGCCGCATGGAAGACAAAGCGCGCATCCTTGAACGCATTTTTAAGCGCCTCTCTGTCAGTCGCATCGGCAATTCGGCAATCCAGATCAAAACGAGCGACCCTTACCAAGCTGCCGTAACTACGTACAATAGGTCTAACTTCAAAAAGATCACCGAGATGAAAAAATTCCACAGCCCTACTGCCGATGAATCCATTCGCTCCCACTATCGCTAGTTTATCCATCTAATTGCTCCTTGATGCAAAAGCTGCGCCCGTTCCTTCTGGGATTCGCTTAGCCAAGCCATTTCCATTAGCTGCGCGTTTTCATAACAGTTCTCAATTAACCGAATAGCCTTAAGTGCTTCGGCACCACTTACCACAGATTTTAAATTAGTCTTCTGTGCTATCGAATCTATGACAGATTGCAGCTGATCAAAAAAGGCACGCAAATGAATAGGCTCATTAGTACATTCCCTGCGTGCTCTGACAACAATCTCATCAATATCTTTTATGACTTGGTGATCGTTAGATATAACATCAAAAGTAATCACTTCGCCCAAATCCCACTTAAGAGTGCCTTTTTCGCCGTGGATACAACATCCATTATTTAAAAACCAGTCACGACTGAGACGTACATTACCGCGGGTCCCGTTTTTGAATTCCAATATCACATTACAATTGGCCTCTACTCCGCCCATAGCATCA
>JAKFVJ010000214.1 GCA_021732245.1 Candidatus Obscuribacterales bacterium
GTTCTAATTTGCTCGCGTGACATGCCTGGTTTCATCACCACACGCTTAGTACTGGTTCTTATCAACGAG
The DNA here is from genome assembly GCA_021732245.1 of Candidatus Obscuribacterales bacterium. GTDB lineage: Bacteria > Cyanobacteriota > Vampirovibrionia > Obscuribacterales > Obscuribacteraceae > SBAT01. The sequence goes on from JAKFVJ010000214.1 coordinate 70, forward strand.
GCTGCTTTTGCTTTGATGGAAGGCTTATCAAGTCCAGAAGAAATTGACCTCGGCATGACACTTGGCTACAACCACCCAATGGGTCCTCTGGCATTAGCCGACTTCATCGGATTGGATATTTGCCAACATATTTTAGAAACGCTAAACGAAGGATTTGGCGATCCTAAATACCGCCCTTGTCCCCTAATAAAACAACTGGTATCTGCTGGTCACCTTGGTCGCAAAACCGGCCGTGGTTTCTATGAGTACAACGGCAAATAGGGTTTGACACCAAAGGTCAGCCTAAGTACTCTTGATGAGTTAAGAGGAATTCGTTTAGATGTTTGTTGGCGGACAAGAGCACAAAGGCCCATCAGTGGCGGAAATGCAGCGTCTCATTCGCGAACAGGCAAAAGTAGAATTCCATCTTGTCAACGGCGATAAACTAACAGGCAAAATTCGTTGGTTTGACGAGTACGCATTTTCACTCGTTGCTGACGGGCAAGATCCGATGACAGTGTTACGTCAGGCAGTCATGGCCTACAGAGTCGTTTCCGAGACAAAATAATGTCTCCATGACGCGAAATAATCTGTTTGTAGCGGCGTATTTCCATGCGCCCGTTCTTTAAATAATGCTATATTAAGCTCAATTGGTGGCAATTCCTTCTTTGCAGGATGCTAGAGCTTATGTTTAAACGCCATTTTTGTCGCGCTGTAGGAATAGACCTCGGTACAGCCAACACCTTGATTTATGTTGACAATCAAGGCATCGTTCTTCGTGAGCCGTCAGTCGTTGCCGTTGACGATGAAACAAGAGTTGTTCTGGCTGTAGGCGAGGAAGCTAGAGCGATGATCGGGCGCACTCCGCAAGGCATTAAGGCGACGCGCCCGCTGCGTGATGGTGTCATCGCCGATTTCAAATACGCTCGTTTGATGCTCGAGAAATTTATCGAACGTGTTATTGGCAAACAAACTTTTATGAAACCTGATATCGCCATTGGCGTTCCGTCCGGCGTTACCGGTGTTGAGCGTCGAGCCGTCAGAGACGCAGCTTACAACGCAAGAGCCGGACAAGTTTATCTTCCTGAAGAACCAATGGCTGCTGCTATCGGAGCGGCGCTGCCTGTAACGGAGCCAACCGGTTCAATGATTGTCGATATTGGCGGAGGCACAACCGAGGTTGCTGTCATCTCCTTATCGGGAATTGTCGTCAACGAGTCAATTAGAGTTGCCGGCGACGAATTGAATGAATCAATCATTCAATATATGAAGAAGGTTCACAGCCTGGCAATTGGGGAAAGAACAGCCGAAGAAATTAAGTTCCGTCTTGGCTCAGCTTTCAAATCCGGCGAAAACGATCGCTATGAAGTGCGCGGCTTGAACTTAATCAATGGCTTACCACGGACAGTAACAATTAGCCGTGGCGAAGTTCGCGAAGCTTTATCCGAGCCGCTCGTTTCAATCGTTGAGGCTATTAAGAGAACTCTTGAGAGAACTCCTCCTGAATTGGCTGCTGATATTTTCAATCGCGGTATTGTTTTATCAGGTGGTGGAGCACTACTGCAGGGCTTGGATGAGTTAATCACCAATGAAACAGAAGTACCTGTATTTGTCGCCGACGATCCATTGTCGTGCGTAGCTATAGGCACCGGCAAAATGTTGTTCGATCCTACCTACAGACGTGTGTTAGAGCAGTCAGCTAGCGAGAACTAAAAATGGCAGCCTCTAATCCAAGTAGGCTACCTATAAGTACTGAGGCTGTTGCAGAAGTACTCTTCTTGCTATTGCTCATCTGGATGCTAGCAGGTCCTGTTAGTGGAGTGGTTTTAACGACGCATAGCCTTGTAACCGCCTTTATAAGTAAGAGTGCCTATCAGTTGCAATCAACAGGCGACATGGCCAAAAAATTACTTGCCTCATCGCAAAAGATAAAAGACCTCGAGAAAAAACTAGCCGACTCGGAATTGGAAGTAACCCGATTTAAGCAACAAGCTAAAGACGTAGAAAAACTTCGCGCACTTTTAGCACTGCGCTCGACTTCCGATAGACGGACGATGGCCGCCGATATCATCGCGCGCAATCCTGATAATTGGTTCGAACAAGTAACAATCGACCGCGGCAACTTGGACAATATCAAGCCTGGATCAGCTGTCATTACAAGTAATGGCGTAGTCGGTCAGGTGGTTAGCGCCTCCGACAAGGCTGCTGTGGTTCGCTTATTGACCGATCCCGATCAAAAACTTGGTGTATTAATCGAGCGCATAAATCAGCCTGGTGTACTGGTCGGTCGCCAACAAAAATCACCGGTAATTGATTACATTCCTGTTGGAACAGCAGTAGAAGTAGGCGACAAAGTTACCGCTTTGGGCAACGGTGGTATATTCCCTTCAGGACACCCTGTTGGAACGGTTGCCGCAGTTCGCAGAGATGCGAATGGCACAACCTTATCAATTGACGTGAAGCTTTCAGAGAACTTCTTCAACCTGACACAAGTTTTGGTGGTAGCGCCCCAGGAGTTATAGAACGATGGCTATACTGTCGATGAAAACTCGCAAAAAGGCCATCGATCTTGCCATCGTTACTTTGGCATGTAGTGCCGCCTGGATTTTGCAATTAACGGTTCTCAATCAACTCTTTTTCCAGGGCGCTATTTGTAATCTGCCTCTGACGGTTACTATGTTGTGGGGTTATGTAGTTGGCTCATCGCTTCCCGAATTACGCGCGGATCAACTGAGGATTTTGCCTGTATCGGCAATCTTCTTGAGGCAGCTCTTGTCCGGGTCTGTTACAGGACTATTAGTGGGTGCGCTCTTTGCCGCACTTTATTCATCTGTTTCGCCAGTTTATCCAATAGCGTTTCCTCTAATTGGATTTATCACCGGCTATTTTTCAATGAAAAATTTAAATCAAGAAACGCTATTTTGCATTCCACTGACTCTTTTAGCAACTGTTATGGCCGAAGGAATCATGGCATTGCAGCTAGGAGCCATAGGCAGGCCGTATGTATTTGATCACCTATCCCACATGATTTTGCCTGAAGCATTGCTCAATGCCTTAATTGCCCCATTTGTTTATTTTCCGCTTCGTGATTGGTACGAATTCCGCAGATCAGAGGCAGTGCTTGAACAATGACGCAGTCCCAATCACCACAAGATTTACTGCGCAAACTGGCTGAGCAGCAGAACCAGAGAAACATTGTTCGGGAGATAACCTCGGCAAAAAGCAAAGGTTTTGTCATCGCCGCCATACTTTTAGGCGCAATGATGCTTCTGATGGCTCGTCTTGTTTGGCTGCAAGTAATACAAAACCACTACTACCAGACAATGTCTGTTGCTAATTCCACTCGCGTCACATTCTTGCGTGCGCCACGCGGTTTGATTTATGACCGCCACGGTAATTTGATAGCCACCAACAAACAGTCACTTTCTCTAACAGCGGTATCACGACAAATCCCTGATGACGGCAAGCAACTTACCGACTTAGCTCTGCGTTTGGGTCGAGTTTTGGATCAGCCGGCGCTTGAACTTTACGAACGCTTGAAGAAAGCCAAGCTATCTAATTCGGTAGTGCCCGTCGTAATTGAGCGAGACTTAGATTTAAAAACTGTCGGTCGCTTCTTTGAACAGCAATTATTTTTGCCGGGCGTAGATATTCTGCCGGATATTAGCCGTAACTACCCTCAAGGCCCATTGGTTGCACACGTGCTTGGCTATACAGGTGAAATAACTTCCTCGCAGTTGAGCCGCCGACCGGAAAGACGAATGGGAGACATTGTCGGTCAAGACGGCATAGAGCGTCTCTACGACGAACAGTTGCGCGGAGTCGACGGTGAGCAGCGCGTCAGGGTAAATGCGCTCGGGCAATCCTTCTCAGCGGAAACAGCCAAGCCTGTTGTTACCAAAGACCCACAAGCTGGACTGCCTGTCGTACTTAGCATTGATCTCGACTTACAGAAGGCAGCCTTTGATGCTTTGGGCAAGAGACAGGGTGCGGTTGTGGCCATTGATCCGCAAACCGGCGAAGTACTTTGCCTTGTTAGTCGGCCAAGCTTTGATCCCAATGTTTTCACCAGACGTATTACACCAAGCATCTGGAAAGAATTGAACGCGCCCGACCATCCTTTATATAACCGAGCTTTGTCAGGTTTCCCTCCGGGCTCGATTTGGAAAGCCATTACTTTGTTAGCGGCTCTGGATAATAAGGTAGTAAATCCGGACACAAAGTTGCATGTATCAGGCGGCATGGCTTTAGGCAACTTCTTCTTCCATGACTGGACTTCGACACCGGGACTCTATGACCTTGTTAAATGTCTTGCCTGGTCACGCGACTCGGCCTTTTACCAAATGGCCCTGAAGTTGACCCCTGAACAAATTCGCGAATGGGGACTGAAATTCGGCGCCGGACGCCCGACAGGTCTGGAATTGCCGCACGAAGGCAAGGGATTGGTTCCAGATTCAGCCTGGAAACTTAAGAACTGGCATGAACCCTGGTATCCCGGCAACACCCTGCACATGTCCATCGGACAAACTTTCTTGCAGGTCACCCCTGCTCAAGGCGCGCGCATGTTTGCCGGCATCGGCATGAAGGGTCAAATCCCTGACGAGCACTTCGTTATTAAGATAGGCAACAGGCAAATTCCGCCCCCTGCCCGAGAAGTCGTGAAGGTTAAACCGGAATATCTGGATGTAGTTTTGCGTGGGCTAAAAGCCGTTGTAGCCTCCGGCACAGGCGGAGCTACAAAACTTGGCAATGTTGAGGTAGCAGGTAAGACAGGATCAGCCGAAGCGCCACCGGCTGGAAGCAAGACCCACGCCTGGTTTTGTTGTTACGCACCTGCCGACAAGCCCCGAATTGCCATCTGCTGCTTTGTTGAGCACGGAGGTCACGGCGGTTCAGCGGCAGCGCCCATTGCCCGACAGGTGTTGGAGAAATTCTTTGCCATAGGTCCGGTGGAAAAACCAGCCGCCGAAAGTACACAGACGCCACAAAAACCCAAACGGCGTCACTAAGTTTATAATGGAAATTCAGGGGGTTGGCAGGTTCTAAAGATGTCCGATATAACAGCAAATAACCCAACAGTAATTTTGTGCAAGTATTGCCTGCGCGTCATGACCGAAGCAGAGTGTTCGTTCTGCAAAGAACATGCAGTTGGTGAACATCGCACAGCAACGGTAACAAAGGCAAATACACCCAAGCCTGCCGAAGTGATGAGTCTTGCTCAGCTTCGTCCTGTCGTCAACTTCCGTCTGAAATCTAACAAAGCAATCATTGGTCGCGATCCTGATTGCGATGTGCAGCTAGGTGAAGACTTTTATGTCTCACGGCACCATGCACAAATTACTTTTGAAGGCGGCAAGTATTTCGTCGAAGATTTGGGAAGCAAGAACGGTACCAAACTAAATGGTTCACAAATTATTGTGCGCGAACCTTTAAAGCCAGGCGATATCATTACAATTGGACAAACACATTTCGTTGTTCAATGAGATCCACATAACTTAGGCAGCAATCCATTCTCAAGTGGTATCACTAGTAGTGGCTCATATTACTCTGCCATCATCGTTTTTTAGCAATCAACTGTAATAATCTAACAATTTTGTTTTTAAACACGTGGTTGATTGGCTCAATTGTCTTGTCGTCTACAAACCGGACGGTATGCTGCTTTTGCGCACTTTAAATAGTAGCGAAGAGAGCGTCATTTTCGTTGCAAAATTGGACACCAGGCAAATTGGCTTGATACGCCGATCTTGATTACGCGGAAAAACAAGGTATTAATTACTTGTTCTTCTGTGCAGGTAGCAAAATGAGCGGCGCTCAACCGGGGACCAATTTAGGTAACTTTCTTCGGGAGACAAGATTGTCTCGCGGATATACCAACGTAAATGAATATTTGCGCAAATACCAACTGCCGATTAGTTATGTCTATTACCGCGATATTGAAATAGGCAAGCGCAAGATTGGTCTTGAAAGTGCCAAAGTTCTTTGTGCAGCACTGCACGTTGACTATCGAGTTTTTTACACACATCTGCTCAAGGATTTACTGCCTAAGGATGTGATGGACAGTTTTGTGCATTTAATTCCACAAAACAACGGCACGCATGAGGTAGCAGATCAAACAAAAGAGCTGAAAAATATGCTTGTTGAAACAAAGCAATCTGCCAAGCAACTGAATGATTCATTCGACGAGGACCTCGTTGACCCCAGCTTGCATCAAGGTGTCGCTTCGTTGACCCCATCAGCGCGCGAAAAGGTTTTGAATCGTATCTCCGATCTGATATCCGAATTGACCGCCGGACAAGACAGCCCAAGCAAGGGTGCCAAGCCTTATTTCTACTCGCTTACTCTAGCCGCCAGACCTGATTACAGGCGCCCAAAGAAGAAATCAGCTTCAAAAATGGGTAAAACCGTGCCCTAAGCATGGGAAAAACCGTGTCCTCACCAATTGCGTAATGTCTTTGTCTAAAGCAATATAGACAGTAAGCAGCTGGGAGCGACCAATGGCTAGTGATCGATTAGTCCGTTTAATTACAGAAACAGACGTACCGGACTCTTTAAAAGAGTTCGCCGCTCAGGCTTTTTCTCGTCAAGCTATTGCCCAAGAAAAACCCGTCCTCATCGCAGACGGCATGGTGGAAATGCCTGGTGTCCCACAAGGGGAAGAAAAACCTGTCGCTAAGCCGGTTGAAACACCAGTCCAATCGCCAGACTATGGCAACTTGCACGGCAGAGAAAAACATCCGCATCCTGAATCATGGAAACAAAATCCTTATCCTGACTGCTTGCCTAAGCTTCCTCCCTATAATCCGGGATGCTACACGTACCAGCCTGGAACTCCATTCTGCCGCAGACCTTATGCGCCGACGCTTCCTACAATGCCTCATCCGATGGATGTGCGAAAAGCATATAGAAATCCGGAAAACGCAGTCGTTCAGTCAACAATGCGCATCGCACTCGATTTAAATCAGCATCCCATGATGGATTCACACCCATCAGAGATAAGCAGAATGGATCCCTCTGCATGCTTCCTGAACATGATTCTTCAGCGTGTAGTCGGAAGGCAATCAATGGGCAACACTGTCGAAGAGATTGCGTTTACACTGGGGGATATCAGAGATCCCAATCATTTTTACGCACATCCGCTTGGACAAGAGCAGCCAGGCGATATTATCATTGCCTACCCTCATGGCGGACATAGAGCAGAAGGCGCTATTTACCTCGGCAATGGCCGTGTCGCATCTTACGACCCATCAACAAAACTTGTTTCAACAACAGACAACATCAAAGCGTTCTACCCACCTAAAGACCCAAAAGAAAAACCCATTTACGATAAAGTCATACTATTTCGCTGGGCGTCTTGGAAGAGTTTCTAAACTAGTTCTGCCACCATATATGACACCATTTTGGACTTAAACTATTAGCCTAAACAGTTAAGTCCAGTCTGTGATTGCAAGCTTGTCAACACCGAGATGTTGACGCTTGCGTCGATACGGTTATAATGACGTCTTTAATGAGCAGTACAACTACTACCAGTACGCATCTCGGAACTTACCTGCGGTCAGTGAGATTGAGCCGCGGGTATACCAACGTCAATGAATATCTGAGAAGCTACAGATTACCCATCACTTACGTTTACTATCGCGAGATAGAAATCGGCAAGAGAAAGCTAGGGCTCGAGACTGCACGCTCGTTGTGCGACGCGCTAGAGGTCGATAACAAGGCTTTTTATTACCATCTGCTAAAAGATATTCTTCCAAGCGATGTGACAGAGCATTTCAAGAACATGTTGCCTGCCAAACAACGCATGAGCGGTGAAGAGTTGGCGCAAGAGAAGGAATGCATTGATCAAGCTTATCGAAGCAGTTTTCTTAATGCGCTGCGACTAAACTTCAGCATGTTGGAAAAAGAAGCTGCCAGATATTTCAAAGACAATTTGGATTTGATGCCTCTACTATGGTTCATACATAGCGAAGAAGAAGTAAGCGAAAGCGATCTGGAAGAAGCAGCAAAATCCAACGAGATATCAAAGCCGGTAAAGAAAATAATTGATGATTTTAAACGTCTTGGCGTTATTGAAATTGTCGAAGGAAAAGGATCGAAATCAATTCGCAGGATACATCCCACGTTTGCTTGGCGCGACAAACAATTGCATTCAGCATATTTGCTTAACGAGATGGAAAAGACTCTCGAACAACAAAAAGAAACTGAATCGTCCGAAGAACCAACCATCAAGTTTGGTAAGGCAATGCTGACAGATGAACAAAGAGAGCGCGTGATGAACCGCGTCTCTGATTTGCTTGCCGAACTCAAAGTGAGCAACGACAACGCAGCAGACAAAGACAGCGAGCTTTATTACTTCTCCGTTCTTTTAGCTTCGCGCTAATTCATTCTACGCAGTAACTTCTTCAATGCGCTTGAAGATTGGTCCTTCATTGCGAACAGCTTGCCCAGCCGGTATTAAATCCCAGGCACCTTCGGCTTTCAATTCATCAAGCTTGTCGTCAAAGCCAAGTTGATACCAGATGGTCTGCGCCAGAGCCGGCGTAAATGGATAAATCTCAATTGCAGTACGGCGCAAAATATCAAGCACCGTATACAGAACGGTCTTTCCTTGCGCAGCATTGCCTTCTTTGAACAGAGTCCAAGGCTTTTCATCATTCATGTATTTGTTTGCTTGATCAACCAGAGCAAAAATTGCTTCTATAGCTTTTGCAAACTCACACTGCCTCATGTGCTTTTCGACTACGGCATGAATCTCATTTGATTCTTCTCGCAGATTGTTTTCAAATTGACCGTCAGGCACTTTGCCGTCGCAATTGCGACCGACCAGCGTCAGAGTTCTATTGAGCAAATTGCCTAAGTTGTTAGCCAATTCGGAATTGACTTTGTTCAAAAAGTCTTCGTGGCTGAAGTCACCGTCCTTATCAAACGGCGCCGCAGCAAACAAATAAAAGCGCACTGCGTCGGCACCAAAGCGTTCTACTAATTGCTTGGGATCAATTACATTGCCCAAACTCTTACTTATCTTCTGTCCTTCTACAGTCAAGAAACCGTGAACTGAGATGCGTTTCGGCAACGGCAAATCAGCAGCCATTAACATCGCCGGCCAATAGATGGCGTGGAACTTAGTAATGTCTTTGCCTATCAAATGCAAGTCAGCCGGCCAGAATTTTTCAAACTGCTCTTTGTTGTCGCCGTAGCCTACACCGGTCAAATAATTGGACAAAGCATCGATCCAAACATAGATAACTTGATCAGGTGAATTCGGAACTGGAATTCCCCAAGATAGAGAGCTTCTTGCGCGAGTAACACTAAAATCACCAAACTCTTCATCATCCAATTGGTTGAGTACTTCCTTACGTCTACCATCGGGAATTAAAACATCCGGATTGTCCGTGAGCCACTTGCGCAACTTGTCCTTGTACTTAGTCAGCTTGAAGAAGTAATTCTCTTCAAGACACATAATTGGTGGCTGTTTGTGATTAGGACAATTACCGTCTTCGTCTAAATCACGCTCGCGAACAAAGTCTTCGCAGCCTTCGCAATAAAGACCCTTATAGGTATTTTTGTAGATGTCACCCTTCTTCTCCATAATTTGGAAAAGTTCTTGCACTGCGCTGCAATGCTTCTCATCGGTGGTGCGAATAAAGCGATTGTAGGAAAGGTTCAATTGCTTCCATGCGTCTTGAAACTTAGCGGCCATCTCATCACAAAATGCTTGCGGTTCTAACCCCTTAGCCTTGGCTGCTTTCTCAACTTTTGAACCATGCTCATCGACACCTGTTAGAAAGAAAACATCATGTCCCTTCAGGCGATAGTAACGAGCAAAAATGTCAGCAGCAATCTTCTCCAAAGCATGCCCAATGTGCGGAGCAGCGTTCACATAATCAATAGCCGTAGTAACGTAATATTTGGGTTTCATTTAGCGCTCCGGTTTCGCTTTGCTCCACCTTTGCTAAGCCATCCGGCAACCGCGATTCGCTTCGTTCGAAGACACGTTTAGTGTCTTCTCATTGACCTGCTCACCGCAGCTCTTGTTCCGCTTTCGGGTCCGGTGCGTCCTTAAAGGAGGTGGATTATAATACTACATAGGATATAGTAAGTTTGCCGGCGCAAGTCGGGAAATATAAGGATTTAAATAACTATGAAGCGGCGTCCAGACGGTGAATCGTTGAAAGAGTTGAAGCCATTAAACGGCAAAACCATCATTCTGGGCGTGTCCGGCGGCATAGCCGCTTATAAGTCCTGTGACCTGGCATCCGGACTAAGACAGATGGGCGCTAGCGTTCATGTGGTTATGACAAGCAACGCCAAGGAGTTTGTCAGCCCTCTGACCTTCCAAACCTTGACCAGAAATACCGTCCATTGCGAACAATTTGACTCACTTGGTGAATGGAAACCGGAACACATAGAATTGGCTCAGAAAGCCGATTTGCTGCTCGTGGCTCCTGCTACGGCCAATCTCATCGCCAAACTAGCGACAGGTATTTGCGACGATCTTTTGACGACTATTGTCATGGCAAGCAGAGCCAAAGTAATGCTGGCTCCGGCCATGAATCCAAATATGTTTGAGCACCCGGCAACTCAACATAATTTGAATGTACTCGAGAATCGTTACCGTTACGAAATTATTCCGCCTGACATTGGTGAAGTTGCCTGTGGCGATTTTGGTCAAGGCAAGATGGCCTCATTAGACGTCATCTTGACAAGCATTACATCTAGTATGTTAACAGGACCGATGCTCAGCGGACGCCATATCTTGGTTACCGGTGGTGGCACTCGCGAAGCAATCGACCCCGTTCGTTTTATTGGCAACCGCTCGTCCGGCAAGATGGGAATTGCCATGGCTGATGCTGCCTATGCCCGAGGAGCTGACGTCACTTTAGTTTCAACCGTCGGTGTTGAACGCCCATATCCAGTGATACTTGTTGAGACAGCTCAAGACATGCAAGAAGCAGTCGAGTCGGAATTCGACAGTTGCGATGCTCTTGTTATGACAGCTGCCGTTGCCGACTTTAGACCGTTGGCTTTTTCCGCTCATAAAATAAAGAAGACTGAGTCAGATGACATAGTTTTAGAGCTAACGAAAAACCCGGACATTTTGGATTTGCTGGGTCGGATGAAACAAAACGACCAAGTAATTATCGGATTTGCCGCAGAGTCGGAAAGCCTTATGGTGCATGCTGCAGAAAAGCTTGCTCGCAAGAATTTGGACGCAATTGTAGGCAACGACATTACAGTGCCTGATATTGGATTCGGCTCCGATGACAATGCAGTTGTTATCCTCACTGCCGATGGTGGCAAAGAAAATCTGCCTCGCATGCCGAAACGCGCAATTGCCGAGCACCTTTGCGATTTGCTCGATGAACTCTTCCATGCAAAGAGTACTGTAGCTGTCAGCAAGTAAGTTAGTCCTGAATTTGGTGTATACTCCTAGTAAAGTGTTAATTTACTAAGGTTTCGCCTTTTCGTGACCGGCGAAATCGAGAGGTTGTCAAAAGCCTAATTAGCCGACCAAAGTCACGGAATTGGAGAAAACCCCATGGCAAATGAATCCTCAAATAGTGGCTCCGGAATTGGTTCACTGTTTCTTGGTTTGGCAATAGGAGCCGTGGGCGGATTCACAGTAGCGTTGTTGACCGCACCAAAACCGGGCTCAGAAGTTCGTGGTGTCATTAAAGAACACGCTAAAGAAATTCCCTCACGCATGAATGAATTGGTTGACGATTCAGTTGATGTTTATGCCTCAGCGCTAAATTATCTGCAGCTGGTTGTTGAAGAACAGACCATGCGTCTAAAGCGCGCCGTTGCCGCCGGCAAACTGGCCGCTGCGAAGAAGCGCGAAGAACTCGAAATGGGATCCTCAGTATTACCTTTCCAACATCGTTAAAAAGGGGATTTCCGTGGATCCAACTTTGGCACACGCAGCTACCGGTTCATCAGTGCTCGATGTCTTTGTTGCCGTATCAGTAGCAGTTCTTGCATTCATTGGTTGCATGTTGTTTTTCTGCATATCGCAACTAACAGCTCAAGCCAATCGCACACTCACTGCATACGAAAGACTTGCCGATACTTTGGACCGTGAAGTTGTTCCCACAGTTGTTGAAGTTCGCGAAGTAATGGATGGCATCAAGCGTTTGCCTAATGTGGCCGGCGCTCGCCTGACAGAGGTTTCGCATCAAGTAGAAAATGTCGCCGGTTCAGTCGGTGTTGCTGCCGGTCAGGCTAAAAAACAGTCCAGCGTTTTTGGTGCCGGATTATTTGCCGGACTAAAAGCTTACCTTTCTGGGCATGATGATGATGACATCGATTACCCAGCAAAGCAGCTTAGCGAAGCAAGAGGAGAAAGCAATGTCAAACTCAAGTAATTTCTTAGGTGGACTCTTGTTCGGGGGTCTTTGCGGCTTCGTCGCCGGAATTCTCTACGCTCCAAAGACAGGCAGAGAAATGAGAAAGCAGATCGCCGAAACATCGGATGATATCTATCATGAAGCCGAACATCAAATTTCCAACTTCAAGGACAAAGCTGAAGTTGCATTGGGCGACATGCAGGTCAAAGGACAAGACATGCTGCGCAAAGCCAATGACACCGTCGTCGGCACAAAAGAAACTTTGAAGTCGCGCTTTGAAGATTTAAGCGGACAAGGCAGCCGCGCTCTTGTCGAAGACATAGAGTAACTGACACCAGATATGGTGCAAGCGCGCAGACTACCGCCAAAGAAATCAGAGACAAACGAATCACTTAGAATAAACCAGGCAATTGCCAAAACTGGGTTTTGCTCGCGCAGAAATGCGGATGAACTAATTGCCGCCGGACGAGTGAAGCTCAACGGCAAAGTTGTAAAAGACTTTGGTGTTCTTGTCTCGGACAAGGACAAACTAATGGTGGATAACAAGCCTATAACCGTGAAGCGCTATACCTATGTTGCCATGTACAAGCCCTTTGGCATTGTGACCACTTGCCAAGACGATCAGGAACGCGAAACGATTCTTGATTTGCTGCCGGAGAATCTCCAACACTTAAGACCAGTCGGAAGACTGGACCTGGCATCGGAAGGTCTGATGATTTTGACCAACGACGGCGACCTGACCCAAAAGCTTACCCACCCGTCTATGCACACCGACAAACGATACGTCGTGACTGTCAAAGGTTCGATGACACCCCAAGATCTAAAACTCATGGCATCGGGTGTTGAACTCGACGACGGAATAACTATGCCGGCAAAAGTTCGATTGTTAGGACACGGTAAAAAAATTCAGTCGACAACATCATTTGAACTCGTCATTACAGAGGGAAGAAACAGACAAATTCGACGCATGTGCGAAAAGCTTGGATATTCAGTAATTCGCTTGGTCAGGACTGGTATAGGTGCGTTACAATTGGGTAAGATGACTCCAGGAACCTGGCGTTACCTTACGGTAGAAGAAATCAATGCAGTCAACAATCAATATGGACGCTCCACTAGCTCAAATCGGTCAAAAACTAAAAACCGCTCGTGAAGCGCAGAATCTAACGCTTCGCAATATATACGAGAAAACAAAAATTCCTGTAGCCCACTTGCAAGGCATCGACTCAGGCAACGACGAAGATTTGCCGGAGCCAGTATATGTCGCCGGATATATACGCCGCTACGCCGACATTGTTGGACTTGATGGACATGGACTGTCAGAAGAATACCGTTTCGCTGTTGAAGGTCCTTCTACCAAAAAGGCAAGACCGGCAGGCGAATCGCATTACGTGCCTCCAATAAATTACGGTAGACGCCACAATGATGCTCCTCCAACTTTTAAGACAATCTACTTCAATGCTATTTGGATTGTTGTCGTCATCGGTTTGATTTCCTATCTTTCAATGACGCAATTGAACAATCAAGCCAATCAGTCAGATCCTTCATTGGCTTCCCTAAAAGATTCCGCCAGCCGATTTGCTCAACTGTCCGGACAATCAACAGGTCCCGGAGGAGCTGCGATTGCGCCTGGCACACCTGGTGATGGTTCCAGCCGGCTATCTTTGTCGGCCAGCCAGCACGTCTGGGTAGAAGTTAAATCCGTCAACTCCGGTGACAGCCTTTACACAGGCTACCTCGAGCAAGGTGATCGCAGAGACTTTCAAGACGCACAGGGTTTGCGTGTCCGCGCCGACAATGGCGGCAGCTTAGCTGTCTCCTTCGACGGCAAGTCAGAGACATTTGGTGAAGCCGGCAAAGTTGCCGAACGCACTTTTATGGCTAAGACCGCAGCTCCAGCCGCCGAGCCGGTACAAGCTACTAATCCAACATCGACTCCAAGCGATGTGAGACCGGCTGCTGTGACAAGAAGACCGACCCGTACAGCTCAGTCCACAGAAAGACGCGAGCGCTATCGCAATGTCGATGAGACCCCGAGCCGCGACTATATCCCTGGCGAATCGCTGGGTGGCGGCGGCACACGCTCAATTGATGTGCCTTACCGCTACACAGAAGGCCGCCTCGACAGCGACTAATTAGGGCGGACGCATTCATCTAACGCTTCGGTTCAGTCTTTTTTTGAGGTTGCCCCGACGACACATTTAGTGTCGTCTCCTTGCTCGCCGTCCGGCTATCCATGTTAGCTTCGCTGCGACCGGCTTCGCCGCTCTTGCTTCGCTTTCTTGTGACAAATCATGTGAGAAACACTAATGGGCTCCTGGCTTTCTAGCCCGGAAATGCCATAATGTAGGGCTTCTGACCTCCTGACAAGCTTAAGTCAGCTTTATCTAGGAGAAGGCGTAGCAGAGAGCTGCGATGAGCAGGTCGCCGCGAAGCCGCCAACGGTTGCTGGATAGCAAGCGAAGGTGAAGTGGTAACGGAACCGGAGCGTTACAGATAAGGACCCCAACGTGAAAAATCCGAAAATTGGTGTTGTGACTCTTGGTTGTCCGAAAAATACGACGGACACGGAAGTTATGTTGGGCATCCTCAAGGAAGCCGGACTTGAAGTCACCTTCGACAATGATGAAGCTCAGCTTTGCCTGATTAATACCTGTGCGTTTATTGAAGATGCTCGTCGTGAGTCGGTTAAGACACTTATTGAGTTAGCGGACGAAGGCAAAGAGCTCATTATCACGGGATGCCTTGCTCAACACTACAAAGAAGAATTGCTTGGCGAAATTCCTGAAGCACGCGCATTAGTCGGCACAGGCGATCTCACAAAAATTGCCGATGTCGTAAAAGCAGTAATTGCTGATTCGTCTCTGCGCATCGTTGAAGTAAGTGATGTTCCAAATGATTATCACGAAGAGGTTTTGCCGCGTCTAAATATCGGCTTTGGCGCTTCAGCATATTTGAAAATTGCCGAAGGCTGCGATCACCGTTGCACGTTTTGCATTATTCCAATGCTCAGAGGAGATTTCCGTTCACGCACCATTGAGTCGCTGGTTGAAGAAGCAAAATACTTGGTGAAAAATGGCGCGCGCGAAATCATCCTCATTTCGCAAGACTCAACGTATTACGGTCTAGATATCTACAAGCGCATGGCACTGGCTGATTTGCTGCGCGCGTTGCACGAGATAGAAGACCTGCATTGGATTCGCATCATGTACTTCTACCCAAGCGAAACAAATGTCGAACTTTTAAAAACAATTGCTGAATTGCCTAAAGTTGTTAAGTACGTAGATATTCCGCTTCAGCACAGTGATCCGCAAGTACTGTCCAACATGGCCAGACCACAAAAGCCGGAAGTAGTTATTGAAGCCATTCGCAAGCACATTCCAGATGTTGCTATCCGCTCTACATTCATCGTTGGATTCCCAGGCGAAACAGACGAGCAATTCGAGCACCTGTATAAGTTCATTGAAGAGCAAAAGCTCAACAGACTCGGCGTATTTACTTATTCGCGCCAGACGGAAGTTCCTAGCGGCAATATGCCCGATCAGATTCCCGAAAAAATCAAAAAATCACGCCGCAAGCGCCTGATGGAATTGCAACACGGAATTTCCACCGCAGCAAATCAGAAATTAGTCGGCAGAACAATTGAAGTGCTCATCGAAGGATTCGATGAAGCCAAAGGTCTATACGTAGGTAGAAGCCAGTGGGATGCACCACAGGTGGACAACCAGGTGTATGTCAAAGACCTACCAGGCGATGTAATTATCGGCGATTTTGTTCAAGTCGAAATCCAAGAAGCCCGCCCATATGACCTTATAGGCGTCGCGAAGCAGACCAGTTGACAGTTTGTACGTTTAAGTGGCAAGCTAATAAGATGATCCCCTTGGCAGCCCATGGATACCCTTGATCCCTGGACGCGTTTGAGAATCTGGGTTTGCAAATGAACGAAGAAGAACTAGCTGGCGGGCAAGACATCCATTTAATGTTGGGTTTATCTGAGTCGACTTCACTAATGGAAGTGAAGAAAGCATACGCCCAGATGCTGCGAGCGCTTTATTCCACTGATATGGCAAAATCAAAAACTGGTCTTGCGCGGCTGAAAGATATTAGACAGCGCATTCAAGGAGCACTCGACCAGCTAACTAAACTGCACAGGGAAGAACTCATTAATGAAATTGCCAAAAATGGCGTGCGCCCGAAAATAGGACAGATGCTTGTGGCATGCGGGCTTTTGACTATCGACCAATTGGATGCTGCACTGGAAATTCAACGCAACACCCAATCGCACCACATCTTCATTGGTGAAATTCTCGTCAATGCCGGTTATATTACAGAGAGACAATTGAGTCACTATCTAAAACAACAAGAGCTTCTGCGCCTGCCGCCTGATCATGAAGACAGATGGGGACAAAGGCTCGTGCAACTTGGACTTGTGACCGAAGATCAACTCAATGTCGCATTAATTGATCAAAACAACAAATCACTTACATTGCGCGAAGCACTGATCAGCCGAGGTTGGCTAACAGCCGACGTTTTAGATCATATCTTCTAGGCCCGCGTCAGTCTTAGGCTTTGCCTCGAAAGATCTTGCGAAATGCGGATTAAACTCTCAGCCATAGTCAAATGCGAGTAATCAAAATTTTTGCAAAAGAAACGCATCTCTTCAAGCGCATCTGCTGCTTGCGCAATTGAGTATCTCATCATGCGCACGGCCGCATCCAATGATCTTGGGCTTGGTTCTCGACTGAGTGAATTAGATGCTTTGCGCAGAATTTGCTCGAGAAGATCCACGTAACCGGCAAAGTTTTCCACTAATTCGTCATCGTAAATATCCAATGATAGTTCTCGAAGTTGCTTCTTGTACGCAGACAGAACACGCCCAACGTCACGCCTGACGGGATGAAAGACTTTGCCCAAATACATTTCACGGGCTTGATCTTCACTAATGGCGCTATTGTCGAAAGTAAACTTGCCACGCTTAGAAATACCGATTGAACGGTCATAGTAAGCACGGCGTTCCTTATCCATGAGCGTCTCATACGCGTCAATGAGAGCACGCATATGCTCATTGGCTTTTTCCTTTTCAGAATCGCTTTTCTTGTGGTGCTCAAGGTCCGGGTGATGGCTCTTAACCAGTTTCCGATAAGCGCGTTTAATCTCTCCTGAGGCAACATCAGGATCAACTCCCAGAATCTGATAGTGGGTTTTTGTGCGCTTGTAAGCCACTTTCACATACTCCTTAACATAATTATGCCCGTAGAATATGTGCTGGGTGACGTCAGCCCCAAAAAACTGGGCAAAGTAATAACATGCTCGAATGTGAAAATTGCCAATCCCCTATAGAGCCATTTGAGGTCAAATGCCACCATTGCGGCACGGACCTCGAAACTGAGCCGGCGCTGACAGTGCCGGAAGACATGGTTGCCGAGCCGGAGTTAGCCGAAGCCTACCAGAGCTGGCTTGGGCAAGGAGCCCAGGCACTCAAGCAGAAGGACTACGGTCAAGCTTCAGTTTGTTTTTCAGAAGCCCTTAAGCGTGCACACGGACTAAAAAATGGCTCAGGCGAAGAATTCCTTGTCCGGCGAAAACTAGCTTCCACGTTGGAAAAGCTGGACAAAGTTGAAGAAGCCCGCCAACAATATCAGATACTTGTCGACACTGCGCCCAATGACGACATCAAGTCAAAGCTACAAAGCAAACTGAGTTCACTCAGCAAAAACTCAGGCGGTGAAACTCTAAACACCGCCGACAATAATTTCCACGCAATTGCAGGACAAGACTATAAGTACGCGCCCTTGTATTGCCCACAATGCAAAAGACTGCTGGCGGAAGCGGAGATTTATAGCTATCGCAATTCGAGGGACGCAAACACTTTCATTTGCGGTCACAGCGGCGAGCCTCTAGTTAAACACGACAAGTTTTACCAAATCCGAATGAAGGAAGTAAGCGAGCAAGAGATGCGCGCTGATCTTGTTGCCAAAATTGCCTCTAGAAAAATCATTCGTGGCAAAGATAAAACAGTTGCTGCCCTATTAG
>JAKFVJ010000510.1 GCA_021732245.1 Candidatus Obscuribacterales bacterium
TGAACAGCTATTTAATTTCTATTTGTATTGGCAATTGCGGAGTGAAGCCAGCCCGCATCATCAGTCATTGGGGTACTGGGTGCCGGGTCCCTTGGGCTCTCAAAATAATTGAGTGAGGGGGACCCTAGTGGGTCCGCGTAAAAAACGTCTCCCAAGTCCTCGTCCTAACTATTTCAAAAATTTTTCTTGGGAAATTTTTTGGCTATATAGAAACCACTTCCCAAAATTTGCTGAGGTAAATTTTTTGACTATACTGATGGCTGAAACTTTGAACGAGGAATCGAACAGTGCCACGCGTGACCTTCATGAAATCGAAACAAGAGCTTGAGCCAGAGCAGCAAGAGCAAAAGGAAAAGGCAAAGCGAATCTACTTGAGCATGCCTCTTGTGCGCCTAGCGACGATTGCCCGTCGTGCGCGTTGCACAAGAGAGCAGGTTGCGACTTGGCGCGATGAAGAGAACTGGCTAGAGCAAAGGGCAGATTTTCAGAGCAGTCAGTTAGACCGACTCTTTAAGAAGGTCGGATCTCCTGAGCAGTCTGCCCTAGCGACTCTTGAAATAGCAAACGAGATCCAAGAAATCATCAAAGCGAGTATCGGGACATTACGAGAGAGAATGAAATCCACCAACGATAAGAGCGTTGCCGATCCAGCTACTATTGCCTCTTACGCATCGAGCATTCAAAAGCTGAGTGAACTGCGTGAGCGAAAGTACAAGGAGCTGGTTAAGCAACCAGCACAAAGCAAAGGCAAGTAAGTCTCTGGCTAATACTTCCGGCGCAATATGCTTAGCTATTTGTATTTCTCGCTGGATTGTGCGCGCGCTGGTTTTTGTTTTGTCGGCGGTGTCCTCTGCGAAAGACGACAGTGTGTCGTTCTTCGCTACCTTGCCGCCACCTTTCTTTCCGGGCGAGCCGCCTTGTTTGGTTTCTGGATGCAGAGCCTCGTAAATTTCCTTGCGCCGCCGTAATTGTTCACCGCGCTCCAAAACTGTAAGCTCATTTCTGATTAAGTTCTTGTCAATGCCAGCCAGCTCAGCTTCAAGCTCACTCAGGTCGACAACCTGCGCGGTGATTTCTGTCCAGCCAAGTTGCCGGCAGGCTTCAAGCCTGTGGTAGCCAGACACTAATGCGTGTTGGGTGTAGTAGGGACCGTAACAGTAGCGGTGTCATTAGCGAAAGACGGGGGTAAAGGGAAATCATTTCCTTTTACTTTATTTCCGGTTGTCACTCTTTGGGCAATGAATACTGACTTATGTCTTCATTCTTGGGTGTATGACGATGTTTCTGTTTGTGCTTCTTGGTGTGGCTTTGCTTTGCCTTCCCCGTATCCATGCTTTCAGGAACAGCTTCAACGAACATCGGCAACTCAGGATATTGATGATACTTGCCGACTTCACTTAAATCTCGTTGCCCTCTTGGTGAAAACCGAACACCGGTCCAATCACCTCGTTGCAGATGAGGCATGCCGAAGTCACATTCACAAAGGTCAGCTGCCATTGCCGGAAATGCAATCATTAATGTCAGCGCTAAGATATAGACTTTCATTGACCGACCTCGGGGCTGTTGTACCCATTACCGGCTAAATCTAAACCTTGGCGTGAATGTTACGACCAGTCGTGGCGAGACTTTACGGCAAGATATCGTGTTGTCCGTACAGATTGCGCAATAAAAAAGTAGCAACGTCTTTTGATTGTCTAAGAGGTGAATTCTTCAAAATGAAGAACTCCATATCACTCGTGGTTCTGAAATACGAAACCAAAAACTGATACTTTGCAAAAGCCTGATGATATGGACTGCCCTGTACGTCTGCGTACGGTCTAGAAAGTTCATACCAGTCCTTCGCTTCGGAGCAAATTGCAAACAAGGAATCAAGATATCGGTATATGTTTTCAATATTTGATTGAGATAGTTTTTGCAAAAGTGTTTGTCCAGACAATATCCGAACTGGATTAGGTTTTGAGAGTATATATGCTCGATTTGCATCGAAGCGGATCGAATGCTCATTTTCTTTTGAAAGATTCCTGGCTTCAATCACTCGAGGTTGTGGAAAGACATTAGGTTGATTTAGTTGTTCGGGAGTCAATGACTCCGGACGAATGAAAGCAGTATTGTTTGTAATCGTGCCAGCCTGAAATGTTTCCACCAGTTTCTCCCTGGAGGCGAACAGCGGCGCAGCGTAGTAAGCATACAGTTCAGTCGTGCAGCGATTTAGCATTAGCTTGAACTGCTCATTTGGTAATGCACACCGAAAGATTGGCGGAACAAGCTCTTCGTGGCTGAACTTACGGATATTCTTGTTAGATCGTTTATCGCTCTTGTGGGAGAGTTTAAACTGTAAGAATAGAGAGCTGCCGCGGCCGGCAAGCTCTAGGTCATGTCCTTCTAATTTTTCTTCATGAGGCGTTAGAAACAGAGGGACCATCCCTTCCCCTACAAACTTGTTCAACAATTCATGAAGCAGACAGACGGCAAAGGTAAATTCGGAAAACGCCACCTTACTCATGTAATCAATCTCCCAAGCCATACGTACACAAACGCTTCTAAGTCATTTCATACGTGCATTAGCTAACTCCTCAATTACTGGTATAGGTATCACGAGTGTGTCCTGCATGACAAATCCGTCGCAATATAAGCCGTATACAATTTTGATTTCTGTTAATGGTTTCTCGTATAACGCCAGTCCCAAACGAATCCGAAATTCAGCAACGTCAACGGATAGCCCTGGGTGGAGCACAGCGTTACCAGTCAGCACCCTTCTTTTGGGGTCATTGATCTCATGATCACGAAATCCATTCAAGCTCGCTGGACTTAAAGCTTCTATCTTTGAGCTCTCGTCCAAATTAATTGCTAGGGTTATGTGCTCACCCATAGCAAGACCTTCATTAGATATGTTGAGACAAATTGTACGATACTTAGCAGAACTCATATCTACAACGGTTAAAAACCAATTTAGCGTCAACTGCGGACGAACCACACGTCCGAATCTATCCGACAGCATCCATTGTGGCATAACAAGAAAAGACTCTTGTGCCCTGTAGTAATATCTACCATCACCTTCCACGGTTGCCTGCACCGGCGGTCCACTATATTCTGGTATCAGCGAAACAATAAAACCGATGTCTTCTTCAATTGGATCTGGAATTAGCTCGTGAATCACTCCAGGTATTCCAGGCGAAGACAATTGCGCGGTCAATGCATTTAAATCAGTAAGAAATCGTCTGATGTTCGCTAGTGGCTTAAGAGTCAAAGTATGCGAACTTCCGGGCTCACTTGTTGATCGCCTGCAGTCAATGCCCCAGACTATTAGTCCACCAGTTGAATTTCCAAAGCCGCTTAAGGCTTTGGAGAAATTCTTCTTGTCGTCCCCTTTCATAGGACCTTTTCCTTGACTCGCCTGCTTGAAGTCGATCAGATCAGTCTCAAGAACACTTGCCTCTGCAACAAGCTCCTGCAAAAATGCATAGCCTCCGTCTACATATGTTCGGAATAGGTCTTCGACTGCCGACATGGCACTACTCCCCCGCCCCACACAATTTGCAGGGGACGCCACCACGTCGTTTAGCCTCGCCTCTCGTCAGAGGAATGCAATTGACGGTACAGCGCTTTGCTGCGCTACAGCTAGGTATGTGGTACTTGTCAGACTTTGTATTGTAGATAACGATATCTTTGGCGCTAGCGGCTATCAGGCGCGTATTGTGGTTGATTTCAGTGTGATCAGCCCAAGCGACACTGTTCCAACTGATGGCACAAGCAATAGAAAGAACTAGCGCGGAAACCTTCATTGTCACGCCCTCAAAGCACCGCTAAAGGAAATGTGCCCAATAGAAGCTTGTCTGGTTCTGAGTTTGTATTTTTATTAAAGTAATAAATCACTTTGGCAGTTTGGTGACCCAGAATAACCCTGTACCGCAATACAACATGGGTTGCAGGGGGGTGGTCCATACCGTCTATGGTCTTGCCATATTGGCAAAACTATAAAAATTCGTAGTGCGACACTTCGGGTAAATAAGTTCTTTTGCCTAAATAAGTTAGCTAAATAAGTTGAGTTCCAGGGGACTTGCGCTGATCAAGGGTTACCAGTCGAAGTCGATATAATTATTACTGGGTTGAAAGAGCAGCCAGCCCCCAAAATTCATAGGTGTTGCTCAATAAGGAGGGTTAATGCCCGACTATATTTTATGTGCTGCCGCTTCCGGTGATTACGGCTATCAAAATCATCTATCCCCTGAGAGTTCTCAGGATCTTGTAGCGACATTCCAAACCTGGGCGGAAATACCAATAGTAAATGACACAATCTGGGCAATGGGCATAACTAGCTTTGCGCTTGGCTTTGTTCCTGGGTGCTCTCTGGCAAGTATATTATTAGGGATCCCAGGCGGGATTGTTACCACCGTGGAGATTTACGATAAGTGTAGAAAATGGTTGGTTGAGAAATGTAGACGTTGATCAGAATCTAAGAACAAGCAACCGCGGTGCATTCTTCTGCAAGGCTGGCTTTTTCTTTCGCGTAGTCTTTGGCTAACTCAACTAGGTTTAGGTATGAGTATCGCTCTTGTGTTCGGATGGGATAAGTTGAATAAACCAGCTTGATAAAACCGTCCCAGTATTTGGGACTTGTGGATTTGATTACAATATCCAAAATGTCTTTCTCGGCCGCCGTCAATATGGGCACGTACTCAGAGTCCATCAGTTCAATAACTTCTCTAGAATCACCAAAATAATTGGTCCCTTCTGTTCTTTTGAAAGCCGAGTCTTTAGATGCCGTATTCTCTATATCTCTCACAAATGGACCGTAATGATCAAAGTACCATTCGATATTTGTAATTTGTCGTGCGTGTTCTATGGCAGACTTCCAGTCCGACAAATAGACCATTTTTGTTAATCTGGCTTTGCTCATTTCGTTTTTGTGGGGATAGTTCTGCAATAGATAAACCATTACATCTTTTAACTCTGCCATTAAAATCCCTCCTGCTGAGCAAAACTTGGATCCGGTTCTAGATCCCTAAATCTCTCTATGTTCTTTTCGATTCCTTCTAGCAGTGGTTGCATCCTACCATTAAACCCCGATTTGGCAAATGTCCCTGGGTCAATAGATTCAAGTATGAGAACATGGCTTTTCTCGCCCTGGCTATCTCTAATCGCAAATCCGGCATAACAGCGACTTCGCATAGTTAGATTCACGGCATCTAGTCTCTTTAGCTTCCAGGCTTTCATATGGTACTTGATATAGTCCTCCCCACCATTGGTGGCAGGATCTGGCAGATTGTCGTCAAATGCGTGATTGTTTCTAAATGCTTCGCCAAGAATTCCTTCCTTGTCTCTGTAGCTTGAGCGCCCAGGTTTATTGAAGTCGTGATTGTCAGACCAACGTCCTAGCAAAAAGAATACTTGTCCATCAAATTTATAGAGACTGGCTCGCTCTCGAGTGCCACCACACTTTAGGTCCGCGATCAATGTCTTCATCCAGTTACCAGCGATAGACTTGTAGTCTTTGGTTTCTCGATCGTAGTCCAATTGTAGAGAATCGAGTTTGCGACTTAAGTCATCAATAGTTGCTTGGTAGTCCTTATACTCTCTAATCTTTTCAGCTTTGGCTTCAGATAACCAAAAGCCAAGTAGCCCAATGAAACAGGCAATAGTAAAAGCGAAGTCGCTGGATGAAAAGAACGTGTAGATCACATTGCTTAAGTCATGCCAGTTACTCGGCGCCTTGAGCCCATTTGTGCTTGTCGCACCATACCAGCCAGCTATTAGAGTTAGGAGCCCACCCCCCTGGTTCAAAAGCCACTTGGGTATTTTGAATTCAAAGGTATATGAGAATGGAATATCGCCGCCAATTGCCATGTCTATACCGCACTTCTTGGACATTTCAACCAGTTAATGTGGATTCCTAGCGTTCTTGAATATTCCCGCCTATGCCTTGCTATAGACAGATTTCAAAGTTCTGTAAATGCAGCCGTCTGAAGGGCGCCGCCTTGTGTTAATCGCCATTCAAGACTCACGTCGTGCTACCTGATATGTTCAGCATACGAAGCACCGAAGAAAGCATGCAGCAACCTACTATCCCTTCTTACGATCAACCGGTAAAAGCCGAAGTGAGACGACGTGTATTAACCCACGCCGTTGAGTCATTAACCACTCAACGAGAGATAAGCGCGGTTGTTTCTCAAGACTCTTTTATGAAAATGTGGAATTACGCCACAGGTTTTATTGACAAACATACTAAATCAAATACGCGCGAAAAGCTCCAACCTTTTTTGTCATATTGGCTTGAACTTCACCAGGCAAGGGTCGGAAAGAAACGCCCTTCCGAATTGAATGTTCTAATTCTCTGTGGTCCAAATCCTCTAAATGACTTCAATGAGTTGGTGAAACTTGGAGTGCCACCACATAATGTCTGGGCAATCGAGGGAGACAAGGAGTTATATGCCAATGCAATTAGTGAACTCGCGCAGATTAACTTTCCACTAAGAGTGCACTGTGGGTCGCTAAAAGAATTCTTTTCTATAGTTCCTCAACAGTTCGACATCGTTTACTTTGACGCTTGTGGACCCCTTGTTGGAGGGCAGCCAGCTACGCTTGACGTGATCAAGGAGCTATTCCTCAATCAAAGGCTTGCACCTCTATCTGCATTAATAACCAATTTCTCGCAAGCAAATATGGACGGAAACAGCCTGGATACCTGGGCGCACAGAATTGCTTCCTGGTATGCACCCAGAGACGAGCAACCGGTGCCAGACAGTGAGGACGCCCTAGTTAGGCTTCACACTTATATGGCGGGCAAGGATCAAAAGTATTTACCGCACATTCAAGCTAATTTGAATGAATACTACAGTCATTTCATTACTAGCTTCATTACAGAATTTGCTACGCTATTTTTGCCATGGTGGCGCGTAAATGCTCTCCCTGCAATGTCACGCCAGTTATTTGCTTCCAAAGGACTTGTAAGAAAGGCAATTGCGCACAGCCTGGACACACCCAATTTTGAAGCGGAAAACGCTTATGAGGTCCATGGAGACGCAACAATGTCAGTGGGTGATTATCCGCACCTCTGGACTTGCGAATTGACAAATCAACATATTGAAAATGACCCGTTCTCCAAATTCTTTCATTCAACCCCTCTACATGGAGTGTCTCTTGCTAATTCAATTAGAAGTATTTCGTTGGTGCGAGACATATATAACAATCTCGATAGCCACAAGGCTTGCAGCGATCAATTCTTCAAAGTCCTTACAAAGTTCAAGTGGTTTGATTCAACAGGCAATTCTTGCGAACGCATGTTTTGCGACACTCCATTCCCTCACCTAATTGCCGATTTGTGTATTGGACAAATAGGATATCCCTATCATTCAAACGTTGAAAAGCTGAAAAGATACAAGTACACCGCCAAACAAACGCCAATGTACTCAGACGTTTTTATCCTTGATCAAGCTAGGTATTTGTATGACCTAGTGCCTGCTCTGCCATTCTTGGACAAAGAATTGGACATCCAGGATCAGCTTGTTATGCGTGTTTGCATGGATATTATTTGCAGGCATGCCTATAATTCATGCGCAAGTATATTTTACGGCTGTGCCCTGGCAGATTTTTTTGGTGGTGAAGGCTTTACGATTCCTAAGTTTATGGAACGTGAAACTATTGAAGTGTAACTTCATATATCCACTGCAAGCATATACACCTATACCCACGTACACCCAAACAATTAATGTAAACAAAGATGGATACAGAGACATCCTAATCGATTCACTTGAGGAAGATAATAAAGGGGGGTGGTTCTGCAATGGTTAAGCTCTGGTTACCTGTGAGAATAATTACTCTGCTCGGCATAGTTGCCGTTTGCGCGTACTCGTTTACTGTCCCAAGTTCTTCTTGGGCAAATGAAGCACTGAAGAAAAATGTAAAGCCCACTGTTTCGCAAACTAGTGAAGACATGCGAAGCCTTTGGAACAAAGCAAGTCAGGCAGCTGCACGCGGGCAACAGAAAGAGTGTGCCACTTTTTTTGAATTGGCGCTCAAGGCATGCCCGCCGGCAGACAAGTCTAACTTATGTACATTGCACAAAAATCTCGGTCTTACGTATGCTGAAAGGCGAGAATTTCAATTATCACTAAATCACTATCAAGAAGCATACTTCTTGGACGACCAGGATCCAGAAAGCATTTACAACATCGCGGCATCTAACCTGAACCTAGGGAAACTTGGCTTGGCCCTTCAGTGGTACAACAAGTATTTGCAGGACTTCCCTGCGGGGAAAGATTCTGCAAGAGCAAGGCAGATGGTAGCAACATTGAGTGATGCTCAACAGAGTAAAGAAGCTCAGTCCACCGATTATCTGGATGAATCAGATCAGAATACGCTTGCGCGATGGCAAGCGAACAAAATGCCAATACATGTCTACATTGAGCCGGGAGACAAAATACCAGGCTATCGTAAGGAGTTACGCCAGTTTATTTCAGACGCCTTCAATGCTTGGGCAGCGGCCTCGGGTGGAGCTGTCGCATGGCAACTAGTTGACCGTCCCATAGAGGACGGAATCAATGTCCAGTGGGTTCAAAATCCCGAGGAGTTATCAAACTTTCAGGCGCCAGGACGTTCGGCAACTGGAATGGAACAAGGACATGCAAAGACAGAAACCGAATATATTGGCGGCAAGTTATACATATTTCGATGCAACGTCCAAATTGCAACCTATAAAGAAGGTACAGTCATGCCTAATGAAACAATAAAGGCAACCTGCTTCCACGAAATTGGTCATGCGCTTGGAATAAGCGGACACTCTACAAACATCAATGACACCATGAACAGCTATTGTCCGAGCACAGGACTTAGCAACCGCGATAAAGCTACCATAAAACGTCTATATCAGTCGCCTGGTAATTGATTCAATTGTTGCTCGTAATAAGTGGCAAGTGCTTTATCCAGTCAGCGCCTAGCGATTGGATGAGAGCGTGAGCGTCAATCACGTCGTCACCTGTTATCGGTGGTGTCAGAGCGCTGTTTGCCGGATAGGCGTAGCTCAGTATGGCATCAACTGCTCTCTGCATTCGTTGGCGAGTAATCTCTATCAATTCAGGATTGCGCTTAATTTCCTCTTCGGTAAGTTCAAACCAATATTTCTTTCTTGGCATACTTGCACCTCACTGGCGAAACTTCTCACGATAGTCATCAATTTTCAAAACGTCTTGATCATCTTCAGATTGTTGTGTCTTCTCTGACTGTTGTAGGCGCTCAGCTACAGCGGCGGCAAACATTTCAGCTACTGCCGCAAGTTGTTCAGTATCCATTCCGGCGGTTTTTGATAGCTGATCAGCCGATTTGGCTGATCCTTGAAAGGCTTGCGAAGCAATTTTCATTGCTTCCCTGACTGGCTCTATATCCAATCGCGCATAAATTTGTGTCGCGCTTGGATTAGAGTGTCCAAGTGTTTTACTAATAATTGGCAAGCTCGCCCCTGTTTTTGCTTGCCAGCTACCCATAGTCCGGCGCAGATCATGTCTTCGTAGATCAGTCAGTCCGGCTATATCTATAAGCCGTTTCCAATGCCGATATGGATTAATTATGTGTCCTGATTTGCCACGGCTGTGACCAGGGAATACCCAAACGGGATCTTTGCCACGTTGTAATTCGAGTGCTTCCAATACCTGTGGTAACAATGGTATTACGTGAGGCTTGCCATTTTTTGTCATTGGTATTCGCCAAGCATTTGTTTCAAAATCAATATCTTGCCATTGCATGGATTCAACATTGGCAGCTCTTGCCGCTGTAAATCTAAGCACTTGGACAAATGCTCTAAAAGTAGTGTTTTCATAATTATCCAAAGCTTCTTCAAGGCGTGCATTCTCTTCGCGTGATAAGAACCTGTCACGACTTTGGGTCTTGAAACGGTCAACTGGCAAACCCGGATTGCGCATATCGATCAACTGCCAGCGTATTGCTCGGTTGTATACAGCTCTGAGTATTTCTAGTGCACGATTTGCAGTTGTATTACTGGCATTTTCCCCAATGTAACAGTGCCATTGCAAAACGTCGGAAGTGGTTATCTCGCCTACCGGACGATCTGCAAAACATTTGAACCAGCGCCTAAAGTAACCCTTTATAGTTTTTGCTGTTTTAGATTTATTACCATGGTGTTGCATGTAATAGTCAAACAATTGCCCGAATAGTGGCGAGCTAAAGTCTTCAGAGAACGGACTTAAAATTAGCGGTGGTGGAATCGCTGGACGTATAACCGGCTTTGAGACTGCGTCATTGACGGATTCACGCCATTTCTTCTTTGCCTTCCGTTCTACTGCTTGCTGTGCTGCAAATTGTCTTGCAGTGAGTCGTCCCACGGAAGTGTTACACTCTGGCGGATCGTAATACAGAGTCATTGCATTGCGAGCGGGTTCAGGATTTAGCTTTGTGTTGCGAAGGTCATTTAAGCGAAAATCGTAGATACCAGATAACTTCAATAATTTGTACCAAGACTTGTCCGTGACTTCCAAATGTCCACTCTTGCTTTTGGTTGAGAATACCCACTGGTTGTTCGATTGGCGTTTTCGTTGCTTGAGTATCTCGACTACTTCTGGTAAAAGGAAAACTGTCCTGGGCTTGCCCTTCCTTTGCTGAATAAACCACAGTCCTCTATCCAAATCGATTGTGTCCCATTGCATCTGAATAACATAGGATCTCAGTTCGCTGGTAAACATGCAGACTAAAATGAAGTCTCTAATCAACTCATTCCTGAGTAATGATAGAGCCTGAAAAAACCTCATTAGCTCTTCCGGGTTAAGCATTCTGCAACGGTCATCCACTTGCAACCTGGTAAGTGCCTGCACCGGATTGTAGTTAGGAATCACATTGAGTCTGATGCTGTGATTGTATGCTGCGCCTAGCAGCGCAACTATCCTGTTGGTGGTTTTTGGTGTGAACTTAGCCGACAGTTCCGTTTGAAGACTTTGTAGGTCTTTAAGGGTAAGACTTGTAGCTTCCTTGTCGCAAATGGTTGAGTAATAAAGTTTTGCCACACGTTCAAGCTCTCGCCGTGTGGACAAATTAGCTTTTGCGTAACCAATGTAGCTATTCAGAATGTGTCTGACGGTTACATCAGAACTCGATCCCGTGAGCAGCCCATTAGACTGCGCTGAATTTGTCCTCACAATAAGACCTCCCTGCAAAATAAGTGCAGTGATTGAAACGAAGAAGACGACTAACGCTTTTTCTTCATTCAATCACGAGTCAAGAGTTGTGCATAGTGGTGGTACCACGCAAGAGAAGTTGTACGATGGGTAGCACCGTAATGAACGAAAATGCTGAAAACGATCTCTGGTGGCCAATTTCGGGGATTTTTGCTGTAAGTGGAGATGCGACTTTTACGTCTGTTGCGGCGATCATCGGCGTAAAAAAGACGACAATTAATGTGCGTTACATGTGGTAATGACGTGAAAAGACTAAACCCAAAGGCAAACTTTCTTCCGGCAAATCCAATTCTGTTTGTGACGAGTGGCTGTTTGTGATGAGTAACCGCAGGCATGACAGATGTCATGGCGCTTCACGCATCACCGTAGGCAAGACCGTCATACGTCTCGATATCTCAAGCCTTCCGCCTTTATAGCTTCTATCTTTGCGCATTCTCTGTCCCATTTTCGTCTCTCGCTAAACTTGAACAACGCATCACAGAACCATTGAAAAAGTTTCTTTGTCCAAGCTCGTTCTGGAACTTCCGGTACAACAACTGTGTACTCTTGTCCTGCTCGCCAAACTCTGAAAGCCTTCGCGGCTTTGAGAGTTTGTTGTACTAGCTTGTAGACTGCTTCTGGCACATCCTGTCCTGGGTTGGTGCCATGAACCACATGGCAGGTAGTGCCGTTGTACTCAACGAAGAATCCATTCAACGGTTCAGGAAACCTTTCGTACTCGTAAACCATGTTTTGTCCTCCAGGACTGATGACCATTAAGTTATTCAGCTTGTCGCAACAGATCAAGCCGATTGATATACACCTTGCATACTTGTGCTCGCTGCTGGTCAGTCCACGGGAGTGGGCGAAATTGATCCATAAGCACAAAGACATTTTCAATTGACTGGCATTGCTTAATACGTTCAATCCAAGCGTCCAATCCTTCGGACTTAACCGTTTGCGATACCAACACATCCTGGCTGGAAGATCCCTTGGCTATACCGGGCGTTATCTTTTCAACGTCGTTTTTCAAATCCTTCTCTGGGTGAATAAGGTGAATAAGGTGAATATGTGAACTGGCATCGGTTACATTTTCACCTTTTTCACCATATTCACCTGGGAGTGAAATTGAAAAATCCCTCCAACCCATTACAACGCGCCTCTTAGAATTACAGGATTAACGTAATAAACATAGGTCGGTTTTCTTGTGCTTAAGGAATGTTGCCCGCTTATGATGTGTCGCTCAATCAGCACATCGAGAGCTTTGACCAATCTCTAGATCTTTGACTTGTTGAATTTGCCTGTCCGGTGAAGATCGCTTTGCTTAAACGTCGGTGTACCCTTCGCTATCAACCACGTGAGAATATGCCTTGCGTCATCAAGCGACTGATCCGTACCCATCAATTCAAAGGCTGCCTGCGCATGTGGTATTAGCAACTCGCAAAGGTCTAACGCCTTTTCCATGGTCTCTTTGCTAATAGTCGAGCTGGTTGTACCAAACTCCACTGCATGGCACAGCCCGGCAATTCGTAGAGCTGCTCCTGGTAGTTTGCCTGTCCAGTCCTGGATGCTTTCTAATGGCTGCCCTTCGCCTTGCTGCGACTCTATGTATTGCGAGAACTGAATCCAGGCAGCTTGGGCTTCTGGCATAAGCGTTACTATCCGGGGTTGCTCCTGCCCATCAACATCAACCGATGCTTTCATCTCCAAAAGCTTGCTGATCATTGCGTGATAGCTTGCCGACTTTGAAGCTGGAATCGTAATACGCTTGGCTACATCACGACTTCCGATGTTGGATTTCGGTAAGCAATACAAGAACCGCGCCAATGTTCCGTTACCGCGAAACTTCTTTTTGCTACCTTGCGAGAAATCCCCAATGATTGATGGCTGTACTGCCAATCCAAAGCTCAATGCTGGCTTCTGCAATGTAACTGTCCGGCTACCTCGATCAACTCGTACAGAGCGTCCAGCATGCCCCTGCAAGAACACATCCAGGTTTACTCTTCCGTCGTTATATAGACCGCCAAGAATTTCAAAGATCCCGCCTTCGTCACTTAAGACTGACATGCACTCGCGTTGTTCAGCCATCATGCTCTGTAATCTCTCGGGGGTCACATCAGCAGTCCAAAGCCTCGGAGCAACCATTGGTTCAGCAAGCCTCATATCAAGGTCCGCGATTTCACTGATATAGGTATTACGTTCACTTACGTCATCGGTCTTAGCTGCTTTCTTTTCCAGCTCTGCAATCCGACGCTCTAGCACCAATTGCTGAGCGCGATGTTCAGCCATTGTTGGTTTTAATCTTTCAAGTTCTTCTTTTTCCCAGGTGGAGATTGGGGCAGTTAAGGCTGCTATGACTGCTGTCTTCCTTGATGCTGGCGGCAGTGCGGTGACAGTCCATAGGCTCAGCGGTTCCGTGTAGTCGTCACCATAAGGTGAAACCTCAATCTTTCTTTGTACGCAAGTTGCAACCGTGGACAGTGCCAACATGACAGCCATGCCGGATGGAGTCTGTGTTGATTGACAAATCGCCTCAACGTATTCACTTAATTCTGGGGGTAATAAGCTTGCAGGGATTTCCGGTGTTTCGATATCACCAAACAAGACGGGATCTTCCCACACAATTTCATTTTCACTCTCGGGTGATTTAGGTGATAAAGGTGATTTAGTAGTTTCACCTTGGTCTGCATTCCATACTTGTGCACGCTCGCACAGCTTGAGTAACTGTTCCTTTGTGCCTCCTGCCTCAAGCCAGTTGCTAACATCGCCTTTGAGCGGAAGCCCTGGAAGCTCAATTACCTTGACCGGGATTTTGGCTGCGCTTAAAGAAATTGCAACAAGCTCAGCATGTTGTCGTCCTGGATCATCATTGTCAGGTAGGATTGCAACCAATCCAGCACCCTTAAGACTTGTCGTGTATTCCTCGCGCCATTTACCAGCACCACCAGCATTGCATGTAGCAACCACGCCGAGCTTAGTTAGATTGTCGACGTCCTTCTCGCCCTCGGTCACTAAAACAGTCTGCCCATCAAAGCAAGCATCAAGAACATCAGGGAGCTTGTATAACACTCGTCGAACACCATCCAGCTTCCAGTTCCAACCCCCTGAACCATCAGGACAGCGCTGACGAAAGTCTTTTGGCTGGTACCTAACAGCTTGATACAGAAGCTTGCCAGTCTCGTCCGTGTAATCATAGACAACCTCAATTTCCTTCTTCGTCTCAATGACGGCGTTACTTGAGCCACCCCACAACTGCCGGGCTTTCAGTGCATCAAGGACCGCATCTTGCGAGCAGCCGGCATGGCACTTAAAGACAGGTCTGCCTTTGTATCCGTCCGACACGTGAAAGCTTTGATGTTGATCTTCGTGTCCAGGGCAATTGGTTAACCAACCATTACTGGTACGCTTTACCTTGCCTAATGCTTTGGCTAGCGCCTCTGCATCAATACTGTTGCCGCCTCCGGCAATTGTCTGTATCATTATTCTTGAACCTCAAAATAAAAGAGTGTGTGAAACCGCCTGTGACTGGGCGGTTTCTTGTTAGTGGTGAAGTTGATTTGTTAGCCGTTGCGGCTGGTGCGAAATCTGGCCATTAATAAGTAAACAGATCTCTCTTAGCTCCGCACGTTTTTTCGCTATCTTTAAGAGATTGACGTTAAGCGCCTCAGGCGTCGGCGGTGGGCTAATCAAATGAGTGTGTCCTAGCGCATACGCAAACAAGCTGAACTCGACTTTGATCTCATCCAGCAATTGTTGGAGCACTGCTTTGCGATGTGCCTCAGATGCGAACCAATCCTCATTACTCATTTAACAATCTCCCTAGTTGCAAAGATGGGGGCGACAACGCCGCGGCTCTTTCTTAGTGTTCTTGAACCGGGCGCCACAGCTCACTGCCTATCAATGGGTTTTTGGAATGATGCACGCCGGCAGCAAGAAGCATTTCGCGGGCTATACTTTTAAGTCCCCGGTGCAGCTCTGGTGCGTCATCTCCAAGGATCTCGAAACCCTGTAGTCCTTCAACCCTTTCAGCAAATTCAATGAGCTTATTGCGAAGCAGATCTGCTGCAAGCTTAAAGTGAATTGTGTTTCTCTCAAGTGTGCTACCTGGAATTAGTTCATTTGGCGTTAATGTGTTTGCAACGTTTTTCATGCGACTACCCTCCGACCGCGCTAGTGCTTGTCACTTCGCGTTCAGCAAGCCAGGAAAGCAGTTTGATCTTGGGATATCTTATAGACCGCCCAACTCGTACAAAGATTGGTCCACCACCGGACCAGCGCATGCGTCTAAACCATGCTGGTGAAAAGCCGCTTAGCTGTGCGGCTTCGGGCTCCGTAAGATACACTTCGTCCGTCACCTTAGTCTGTATCATATATACTCCTCTCTAGTCGTCGAACCTCAGAGAAGAATACTGATTGCGGTTATGGCAATCTATATAATACGAGCGTATTACACTTAGCCGGAAGTGCCCATTTAGGCTGGAATGGTAAGTGCCAAAACATTAGAAACTACTGGATTTTTTCTTAGTGTCTCAATGCCCATGTGCTCCATAAAGCTGACCTCTATTTTCTGCATTGGTTCACGCAAGCGTTCAACATCAGCCACTATATATCCTGCTGTTACGTCGCCACCGGACTTGTGGTTAACCAATCGCTTAAGAGCGTAGTGCGAGATATCCAATCCTTCGGCTATGGTCAGGAATGTCCGACGTAGATCGTGAACCATAAACGTTGGTCCATTATCCTTGGCTATCTGCTCGATGGCACGCTTTGCTTCAATCAAGTGTCCTGTCTGCCCACCGCCTGGAAATACGTACAGGCTCTCCCGCCTATCGTCTTTCTGTTGATGCCTTTCCCAGCGCTCTTGAAGCAATTCCAATATGTGCTGCGGTAGCGGTAGCATGTGCGGCTGCTTGTTTTTCGTATCCTTTATCTCAAGAGTTTTTGCCTTGAAGTCGATGTTGCTCCATTTGAGACTAGCCGCTTCATTACGTCTCAATCCTGTAAATAAAGTCAGGAGCAGGTAATCACGCATTGTGTCATTAGCAAGGGCATCGGCACGCTTAAACCAGTCCTTAAGCTCATGAGCCTTGATGACGCTTTGTCGTCTATCTACACGGTTCCAGCCATTAACTTTTGATAGCCGCTTTACTGGATTACCGGCAGTCCCCACCATTATTGATTTGCCAGTATCGTCTTGATATTTTTCGTCAGCAAAATTAAACAATGCTCTGAGAATGCGCATTACCTGATTCGCTTGCGCCTGACCATTCCAATCCTGAGCTTTTCCTTTCTTGCGAGTGTTTGGTGGAATTGAACTCAATTGGTCGTGACGGGCTTCTACCATGTCTTTAGTAATAAGCACTATCGGTTTATCCAGCCAGTCGCCTAAGCAGCGATTCAACACCTTCTCGTAGCCATTCAAGGTGCCGGCTTTCAGCTCTCTCGATTTTGTGTAGTCCTGAAACACCCGACTCAAGGTAACTGATTGAATCAACGCTTCTGCAGCTTGGGCTTTCCTAACTGCCGCATCGTCCGCTTCCCTCCGTTGCCTTTCGTCATTAGGATTTATTCCTGCGCTCAACCGAGCCAAAAGCTTTATTGCTTCGAGTCGTGCTTGTTCAGCGGTGATAACGCCATGTTCCGCAATAGTCAAAGTGACAACGGTGCGGGAACCCTTTGGTCGCCTATGGACAATGTAGATCTTCTTACCGCTGGCTGTGATCTTTAAACCGAAGCCTTTTAGTTCGGCGTCAAAGTATCTGCCGGGTTGGTTCACCGAATCAACAAACCGCTTAGTAATCCGTGACTTCCTTTCTATTTGCTCTTTATTTGCGACGGAATCCATTTTGACAACTCCTCTAATTAGTGGCGGATAAATCTCCAGCCAACCAATAGCCAACCAACTCCTTAACGGTTTAGCACACGCCGTAAACGAGTGTCAATGTGAGAATAGGCAGGGCGGATATCTTTTAGCGCTCGATAACGCATGTTAAACGAGCTTAGCTGTCATGGTGTGATGACTGTTAATCACTTGGTCGCTGGTTCGAATCCAGCCTCGGGAGTTTATTGTTAGAGACAAAATACCAATTGTGGGACACTGATGGGACACTTGAAAAGGATGGTTTGTACCATCCAAGGGTCTCATCTTGCCTCAGGCAGAAGTCAAAATCCGACTTAAGTCGATGTTTTTAGGACTTCTGTCGAATCCTAGAGAACAAAACTGAGTTACGCCAAGAGTTGGCGTGTTCAAGGCGTTTGGCAATTTCATATTGCCAGCGTCTCGCTCGATTACCTGGTTTTTTCCTGGAGGTTTAAGTTTATGGGAATTATTGAAAAACGAGTTTCAAAAGATGGACAAGTTAGGTTCAGAGCCAAGGTTAGGTTAAGAGGCGTTCCGGTTCAGACAGCAACCTTTGGACGCAAAACAGAAGCTAATCACTGGATCCAGGACACTGAGTCAGCTATTAGAGATAGGCGGTATTTTCATATGGCCGAATCAAAAAAGCATACTCTGTCCGAACTGATCGATCGGTACATTGAAAACGTATTACCGAGAAAGCCGAAGAGCCAAAAGAAGCAAACTAAACAATTGAAATGGTGGAAAAAGAAGCTTGGCGCTTACACCTTAATCGAT
>JAKFVJ010000509.1 GCA_021732245.1 Candidatus Obscuribacterales bacterium
TACAAAATGGTCCTAAGAGGAAAAATTCGTGGTTAAAATCAGGCTGAAGCGCGTAGGCGCAACTAAGGCTCCACACTATAGAATAGTGGTGACCGACCAGCGCAACAGACGCGATGGCATGCCCATCGAAGAAGTTGGCTACTACAACCCAAAATCCAAAGAACTCAAAGTTAACAAAGAAGCAGTTTCAAAATGGATCAAGAACGGCGCTCAACCTACAGAGACGGTCGCAAGCCTTATCAAAAAGGCCGCAGGCTAGGCGGTTATCGTCGCGAAAGAGAATATGTCCCCGTCAGTGACTCAACCGCTGCCGAGGATTTAGCGCAGTACGTCCTCACTGTGCTGGCGCGTGATTCCTCCAGTATCCAGTTCATCAGAGAACCCATCGACGAACGACGCCTCCGCTTATCCGTAAGCTGCGATCCTGAACACACAGGCAGACTTATAGGCAAAGGCGGCAAGACTATTTCTGCACTACGCCTGCTGGTTAAATCAGCCGCCAGCCGCCGTGGCAAAAAGGTCGACATCGATATCAACTCTCAAGGTGAAGAGCAACTCTCAGACCACTACTAGCCTTGTCTTATGATGATCTTTGTACGCGCATTGCATGCGCCCTTTTCTTTTGGACTTATTTCTTGATCTCGCGCAAGTATTTGATCTTGTTGCGCACGTAATCACTGTACGCAAGTTGCAATTGCAAACCAAGTGACCCATCTAAAAATCCCAGGCGGGCAAAATAACGGTAGAGAAATGTCCAGCCTGGATGAATAAGCTCATTGATGGTGCTTGTATGCCACCAACCTGCTCCATTTAAAAGCCGTTGCTTAGCCGACAAACGTGCAAAGTTTTCCATTGACTGGACAAACTCGTGCAGGTTTTCGTAAGCCATGTTTTTAAGAGCGTGATTTAGATCGCTCACTGGTCCATCAACGACCACAGACTCATGCACAAGCCTGTCGTTAAACTTGCCTTTGCCGCGACGGAACAGGCGCAAATGTCTATCCGGGTAAAACCCACCATGCTGAATAGGCACACCACCGACATGGAGCATACGCGGGATTTTGAAGCCGTCGAATTCATTAATTCGCGAGCTTTCCAAAACAACACCTATTTCTGCAACAAGCTCTGGTGTCATTATCTCGTCACCATCAAGACTCAATATCCAGTCACTTGTTGCTTGCGCGATAGCAAAGTTTTTTTGTTTTCCGTAACCCAACCAGTCTTGGTGAATTACTTTTGCATTGAAGCTCTTTGCTATTTCTATAGTTCTATCTGTCGATCCGGAATCAACAAGAATAATCTCGTCTGCAAGAGGCGTTGCCGCAGCCAACACATCGCCTATGTGCCTCTCTTCATTGAGGGCAATTATCACAACAGAAAGAGTCGGCTTTTTCATGCCTAGCGCCTTAGAAACCTAATTACCTTATTCTGGTTATCGATTGTGTACTGCCAACCACCATAAAATGTTTGACCAAGAAGCGGTTTAGGCATCTTACCTGCCTCAATTACACTCACCGGAATATCGCTTTTCTCAATTGGCCCCATACGCATTCTTTGCACGGTAAAACTAACGGAGTTAGTGGTGCCGCCAATTCCCATACTGGTGCCCTGCTCAGCATCATCGGGTATGGAAAGTCCAAGTGACCGTGCTTGTTCTTTTGTAAATGTTATTCCTTCAGCGCCGGTATCAAAATACATCTGACACTTCTTGCCATTAACATCCACGCTTACAACTAATTCCTTGCCTTCCTGTGTAAAGGGCACTGAATTACTGTCTGAACCGGACGACTGTCTTGCGCCCCCTCCCCGTTTCGACAACTCTATTGTACTTATGCTGTCATCGATCGTGTATTCAAAGTCTTTGAAAAATGATTGCCCTAAAAGCGGCTCTGTAGGCAAGTTTTCTTGAACACTGATGGGGAAATTTGAACGCTTGATTTGACCAATTTTCAATTCCACGTTCATCTGCCACGTTTTGACAGGCTCTGTCGAGCCTACGCCTGCTGCCTGTCCTGTGGCCGGTCCTGTTGGTGGATTGATACCAAGTTGCCTCAAGTGATTGATACCAAATACGCAATCTTCAGCACCCGTATCAAAAATTACCGGTATTCGCCTGTTGTTCACCTCAGCATCAACGACTAGAGACTTACCTTGTTTGGTAAAGTGTATTTTTGTCTGTTCCGGGTCAGCGCCAAATGACGATTGGAAATCATGCGTCCCGGAACTTCTCGATGCACGACTTGGACGCTCTGGCTGAGCTAGCGCTTGTTGAGCATATTGTGCTGCTGTACTGTACGGAAATTTTTGCAGGATTTGATGATAAGCAGCACTTGCTTTGGCTCTATCGCCCAAATATTGATAATTAAGAGCTCTGTAGTAAAAGGCATTACTATCATTGGGGTTGTTCCTTACCGCTTGATCGAATTTCACAGCGGCAGCTTTGAAATTTCGCTGTCCAAAGAGCTTAACACCGTCATCAAAGGCAGCACCCCAGGCAGACAAGGAAGACACGCAGAAGCCAAAAGCGGCAGACAAAGCGAGGATTTTGTTTCTCATCTTGAGCGCCCTATTGTAGTCAACTGCTTATATACCCAGTTCATCCACTAAAACTAACTTCTGCGCCTCTGAAGTACCAAGGCATATTTCAGTCATTTTTGCGTCCCTGTAAAAGCGCTCCAATGCAGAGTCGGCACTAATACCGAAAGTACCCAAAACCTGCATGGCTTCTCCACTGTGAACTTTTGCTACCTTCGAAGCAAACAACTTAGCCATTGCCGAAAAGCGGCGGAAATTCTCCGGACGCTCATCATGCGACCAAGCCGCCCTATACGTCTGCAAACGCGCTCCTTCGAGTTCAGTCGATATATCAGCCAACTTCCACTGAATTCCTTGGAACTGCCCGATATTGACTCCAAATTGTTTGCGATCCCGAGCATGCTTAACGGACTCTTTGAGAGCAGCCTCAGTCAGTCCGATGCAAGAAGCAGACAGGACCGCTTTGGCTACGTCAGTTACATAATTTGCCATGGCAATTGCTTGAGCATCAGTGCCGAGCAAGCTGTCCTCGGCCATTTTCAACCCTTTTAACTCCACATCGTTTAAATAGCACGAGCGCAACCCCAGGCGCGCCTTGTCAGGGCTACAACTAAGAGCGCCTCCGAAAATAGCATCTGGATTTAAATTCACCAAGAGCAAGGAAAGTTTGTCACCTGAGCGAGCAAGCACAACCATCAAGCCGGCAATTTCAGCATTAACTGTCCAAACTTTCTTTCCGTTCAACACAAACTTGCCCGACTCAGACACTGCTGTTGTTTCTACTGCCTGCCAATCAGTGCCGGCATTCTCTTCGGCAAAAGCTACGGTAGCGACAATTTCGCCTGTAGCCAGAAGTGGCAGGAATCTTGATTTTTGAGTCTCGCTTCCGTGTTTTTTGATAAGTTCTATGGCCGCTGTGTGACAAGCAAGTGTCATTCCCAATCCGGGCTCATATGAACAAGCTGATTCCACAAATAGAATCAGATCCAAAAACGATCCACCCTGTCCGCCAAATTCTTTCGGCACAGTGATACCACAATAACCGGACTTTCCAATGGTCTTGAGAAAATCTTTCAGTGAAACCTTGTGCTCTTCCAAAGCCTTGGCTTGCGGCTCAATCGTGCTCTTTGCAAAAGCCTGGTACTTTTCCTTTAGCGATTCCTGAGATGCACTTAAGAACGTATTCACAAGATCCTCCTGGCTGCCCGCGCTATGTAATAGCCACTGTAGTTTATCACTTAGCAGCAATTGCGCCTATCGTAGAAAGCTCTTGCCATGCCGCTTCCAGAATAAGTCCATTCAGGCGGTCTTTTTCAGTCACTTTGTCAGTGAAGTACTGCAGCTTATAAATAACCTCGTCAGGGCAAATCTTGCCCGGTCTCACAGATGGTTTTGGATCATCGGCAACTTCCTTCACGGAATCCAATGCTTTCAAAAGTGATTGCGAAACGGTCTGTGGTGCTAATTCCTTTGCCACCGGAATTTCTAACGTGACTGCATGTACCGAATTAGGGAAACTCAAATTGATTAGTTGCTGTGAAAGAAATTGCGCGTTCGGTACCATCAAGTAATTACGCGCATGCGTGCGAATCTTTATTGAACGCCAGCCAATTTCACTTATTTCACCAAGAATTTCCGCGCCGCTGTCCATCTTAAACATAACCCAATCGCCGGGGCGAAAACTCTTTTCCATACTGATTGTTAGACCGGCAAATATGTTTTTCAACGTATCCTGCAATGCCAAACCCAAAACAGCCGTAGCAATTGTTGATGTTGCTAGAAGCGGCAACACATTCATGCTCAGAACAGCATCCATCAGTAGCAAAAGTACTGATACATACAACACAGTAAAAAACAAAAAATGAAACGCCGGCGAAACACTAGTCGCCTTTACTTTACCCAGGTACCAGCGAACCACCAATAAATCGAGAGACTGAATTAGGACATGACAGACAAGAAACGCTGCCATAAAGAAAGAGGCTTTATCAAGCGTTTGCCCCAATTCACCACCGACCATGCGAATAAAAGGCAGCGCCGCTAACAGCACAAGAAGCAATTGCATCGGCACATCGAGCCTAATACTAAGCTCTTTAACAAGCGATTCATCCTTGACACCCAGCCAATGCCACGTGATCTTTAAGACACCTTTCCTTGTTAAAAGAAGAATAAGCCAGAGTCCTGCAGCCCACAAAGGCACAACCATGGGGCCTCGCGTGGCAAGGTAAACAAGGTGCTGCCATAAATCCGCATTTGAGTCCAAGTTTGTGCCGTCCTTTCCGCCTTTTGTAACGCCAGTATTCTAAAATGAGCGCTATGACAACATTATTCACTAGAGTGGCAAAGCAATTCAAGCGTTTGGCTTCCGGACTGAAGGAAACTCCTAAAGTCGCAGTCGATGATTTTGAGCTGGAACACTTCCTTATCTATCACGGACTGATTGGCTCTTCACCGGAAAACCAACGTGAATTTCGCGATGTACGCGCGGACATAAAGCAAGCGCTGGAATCAGAAAGCGCTACCCACTTATCAATTGCTTTGAAAATTCCACCACTTTGGTGGGGTGAGAAATTAGCGGCGATTGTACTCGAGCTAACAAACGAAGACGGTGCCAGACAGAAAATGATCGATCTTCTTCTGCCCGCAGACGAAGATAATATCGATCCTAACGTTGTACCAATCTGCAACAGCGACTGGCGCGTACGAGCAAATGCCGCCAGCATGCTCGCTGATCTCAACTGCAAGCAGGCTTCTCATCACTTGGTGAAACTGCTTGATGACACCACATACGATGGCAAAATTTCATTCGCACATATTTCCTACGCGCTAGGGCGACTTGGCACCGACCAAGCCAAAGAAGCCTTGCTGCCTTATTTGTACAACGAAGAAAACTGGTTGCGCGTAGACACGGCAAGAGCTTTAGCTTTGTGGCCGGCAGCGATAATCTCTCACGGACTTGCAGATGCTCTACTGGCAAAACATCCATTGCAAGATTACATGTCTATAGCCGTTGCCAGACAACACAAAGTTGCAGACCTTCTAAAAACCAATGATCCTATCGTGTACCAAGCGGCTCTGGAAATGGTGATTCAGATTATTGAAGCAACGAGCCAAACATTCAATAACGACATTGGTTTTGATCTTGGCTTGCCTGACTGCTTTCCGACAATCAGCAAGGCAACAAAGGTCGAACCGAGGCAAATTCGCGCCAGCCTCATGCTCGCTAACTGGCTGAAGAAAAACCAAGAACAACTAACAGATTCGAATCTTGACGCGGAAATTCAATCGATACTCGATAGTTTCGCCAATAAATCAACAGCCGATGCAATTGTCGCCTGCTTAAACAACAATGCAAAAACGGACAACGACTCTCTCGGGCAGATGCGTCATGCCGCATATCTGGCAGGCAAATTAGGTATCGTCGAAGCAAACGAAAGTCTAGAACGCGCTCTCGATAACAATTCACCGATAGCGAATGAAGCAATTGACGCTTTATCACTGTTAAAAGACAAGCAAGCGGTTCCCAGACTGATTGCTATGCTGCACAAATTGGTCAATTTGGAAGAGCGCACATCCAAACCATTGAGCGCGCAACCGGTAATGGAAGAAGA
The DNA here is from genome assembly GCA_021732245.1 of Candidatus Obscuribacterales bacterium. Taxonomy (GTDB): domain Bacteria; phylum Cyanobacteriota; class Vampirovibrionia; order Obscuribacterales; family Obscuribacteraceae; genus SBAT01. The sequence goes on from JAKFVJ010000509.1 coordinate 6,144, forward strand.
CACACAAGTGACATTGACCTACTGGATAATATTGAGGGCGCTGGGCACTCTTCCAACTAAGGAAAGTTACGACGTGCTCATTAAGGCTTGTCGTGACTATGCCCCCGACAAGCGGCAAATGGCTTTCGACTCGTTATTATCTGTAATTGCTTCCGAGCCGGCATTGATGGATGACCGGAGTGTTCACTTAACGGAAGAAGCCATAAATGATCCGTCGACACCCGTAAAAGTAGTGGCTTATAAGGCTGTGGGACAGTTAGGTATGACCAACTTAATAGCTAAAACCGTGTCCATCCTCTCTCAGTCAAAAGAGCCTTCCATCAAGCGACAAGCAAAGGCAAGTCTCTTGCAATTAGCTTCAAAAGGTCATGGACAAGCTGTCTGTCGCGCTGTAGAGCAAAAGCTTAAGACCGAGTTTGATCCTTATCAGAGACAAGACTTGGAGAAGGTTTTGTCATCAGCCCGATAAAGTGTAAAGCCCTCAGAACTTTCAGCAAAACGCGCGCAGGACGGTAGTTTCAGGCTATCTCCTCACTGGTGCGTGCCCTAAAAGCGTGATAAGGTAATACTTGCAGGGTTCCGAATAGGTCACGAACTTACTACAAGGATTCGACAATGGCTGATTCAACGTCAGACCGGGCCCCAGAAGAGGACTTAAATAAGTCGACTGGTGAAAATGCCGGTGGTGCAGAGCATCACTTGGAGCAACATCACGTCTCAAAAATTCTCGATGAAGTGTTGGAAGAGCCCGACATACCGGCGTCCAAACGCTTCCGTCATCCGATGTGGTTGGATCTTGTACTTGGTGCAGGACTCTTAATTACAGTCGGTGGTTTTTCAATTGGACTTTTCAAAATTTACGTAACGCATACGGCCGAGCAATGCATCACGCAACGCAATTATCCTGCAGCCATTGCAATACTGCGCGGCACGCCTGTGCCAAACATATTTGCGATGCCTGGAGCAGATACGCAAGAGTTGTTGAATCAAGCTCTCTATCTCGATGCTATGGACAAACTCGAATTGCAAAACGATGTGCAAGGCGCTATTCGTGAACTAGGACAAATTGAACCGGGCTCTAGATTTTTCAAATTGGCGCAAGAGATAATCACCGAAGACTTCGAACCGTCTTCAACTCAATTGAAAGCCGGCGCAGAAGTAACAGAGACAAATCCCAAAGCTCCTAAAGAGCGTAAGTCTGTCGTCCCTGAACTTCCACAAGACGCAAGCCCTTAACTAAGTGTCGGTCTACGAACAGGTCTACGCAATCGTTTGCCGCATACCCAAAGGCAAAGTGCTTACCTATGGGCTCATCTCGAATGTGCTCAACGGCCGCTTGAGCGCGCAAGGCGTCGGTTGGGCAATGCAAGCACTTGCTAAAAACCCCAATAAGCCCGGCAAATACAATGCAACTAATGTGCCCTGGCATCGAGTAATTAACAGCCAAGGAAAACTCTCCACTCACAAGAATCCGAATATTTTGCCTGGACTCCAGAAGAAGTTGCTGATGTCCGAAGGAATAAAATTCGACGCAGAAGAAAAAATGGATCTGCCAAAACACCTCTGGAAAGAGGGTTTGTCTTCGCCGGATGACTAACTATCTGTCTGTTTCGATGGCTAGTTCATCTGTTTAATTCGTAGGGGTACCGCCCTTTTTGTCATTCTGAGCCGAAGGCGAAGAATCTACCGTAGGTTAACACGTTCGACTTATGCAAGGCGAACTCAGTATCGTTCCGGCAGATTCTTCGCTGCGTTGCTTCGCAACTTCGCTCAGAATGACAAAACGCGTGCTAGTTCTTCGCAGCACCCGAACCTGGAACTATGTGATGCAGTCCATGCCAATCAGGCACTTCTGTTTTTACTGCATCAATTTGATTGACTATGCCGGCATCGACTTCCGGTCTCTGAGGCCAATCTTTCAATTCAAAGTTAGGCAAATCATGCATGCCGAAACGTTCAGCACGCAATTTGAATGCAGAGTCTTCCGGATTAGCACAAGAACCAGGCGCATCCTGAGCGTAAGCAGGCGCTACCACCATTAATATCGACGCGAGAATTACTAGTTTCATATCCCGACCTCGCTTAATTTACCGCGCGAAAACAGATCGGCTGATAATTCCACTATAGATCGACTAAACCCCGCTGGGGGGCTAAATTAAGAGATGTTTGTGAAATGTCAAGCGCCCACTTAGTTTTGCTGAAAACGCTCTATCATTGGTTTTTTGACTTCCTGCACCTGCATTGAAGCCTGGTTGTTTGCTGCCAGGTAAATGCTTAAGGTTATGACGGCAAGAACACTCGCTTTTAGACCAATCATTCGGGTAACCACCTTCCAGAGCCTGGAGTCGGCGAAATTAATAGCTTGCTTGCTGGAGTTCGATATTGTAAACAGGTTTTTTCGTTCGTACATGATATGCCCAGGATTTATAAATAATGATCCTTGACATCAAATTCTGGGAATTTTATTTGGTTATCAGTCGACTACGAAATCCTTGTAGCCATCAGCGGTTAATGCATCGGACAACTCGGAAGGATTATCGAGAGCCACCTTAATCATCCAGCCCTCGCCGTAGCAATCGCTGTTTACTATTTCCGGCTCCGAAGCAAGCTTTTCATTGATAGCTGTTATCTTGCCTGAACAAGGCATGTACAAATCCGAGACTGATTTGACGGATTCGATTACGCCGAATTTTTCATCGCGCTTGAAAGTCTGTCCAACTTTCGGCAATTCAACGTAAGTTACATCTCCAAGCTGATCGGCAGCAAAAGCAGTTACACCGATTGTGGCGTCATTACCTTCCACACGAACATACTCGTGCGTTTTTACATACTTCAATTCAGCTGGATAACTTAGTACTTTGTCGCTCGAACCCATTTTTCTACCTTTCAATTATTGTCTGTTCAAATTTTAGCACTGTGTTCATTCTAAGGACGTTGATAAAACGGTCTTTTAACTACCGTCACAGGCACCTGGCTGCCTCTAATTTCAATACTCAGTGCTTGACCGACTTTTGCATAAGCAGCAGGCACCATGGCAAAAGCAATTGGGTAACCAACAAAAATGCCTTGGGAACCTGATGTAACAATGCCAATTTTTTCTTGTCCGGCATAAACTGCGTAGTCTTGTCTCGGCAATGCTTTGCCTTCGGCTTTAATACAGATGATTTGCTTTTTGAAACCATTTTCTTTCTGCCGCATAAGAGCTTCTTTGCCGGAGAAATCAGACTTGCCGAGTTTAACGCTCCAGCCAATGCCTGCTTCCAATGGACTAATTTCTTCTGACAGTTCGTGCCCATAAAGTGGTAATCCTGCTTCCAGACGCAGCGTGTCACGCGCCCCTAATCCGCACGGCTCTATGTCGTACTGGGCGCCCGCTTGCAAAAGCAATTTCCAAAGTTTTTCCGTTTCTGCGGTTTTGACAAAAATTTCAAATCCATCTTCGCCGGTGTAACCCGTTCGTCCAAAACCTATCTCGATACCACTGGCGGTACCACTACCATAGGTAAACGCTTTCATGTCATCAAGCGATCGTCCAATGAGTGCTGATAAGACATCTTTGGCATGCGGTCCCTGCAAAGCCAAAAGTCCAACTTCATCAGAGACATTAATCATGTCCACATCCTGGAAGGAATCGATATGTTTTTTCAGCCACGCCCAATCCTTGTCAATATTGGATGCGTTAACAACAAGCAAATAGTCTTCTTGGCGGCGGTAAACAATTAAGTCATCTACTGTTCCACCATCCGGCATGACAAATTGCGTATACAGAGCCATATTCGGTCCTGTCAGCTTATCCAGATCGTTGGCAATCATGAATTGCACAAATTGGTGAGCGCCAGCACCGGTGACGATAAATTCGCCCATGTGGGACACATCGAATAAACCTACTTTTGTTCTTACTGCCATGTGCTCAGCTACGATTGATTTGTACTGCACCGGCATATTCCAGCCCGCAAAATCAACCATGCGACCGCCGTTCTCACGGTGCCACGAAGCAAGTGGAGTTTCTTTCAACTGCATTGTTGTCATATGTTTTGACCCCTGATTCAACCTTGCATTTTATCCGATTGCGGGTTCTTGACTCGAAAGCTTTTAGCTTCTCCTTTACCAAGTTGACGCTCCAAACTGCTCAGCCTGATTAGGACATAGTGCGCAACGCGGATGCAGCTAAGAAGATTTTCTTCTCCGCTTGCCGGGTCTTTACTTTTCAGCGAGGATTCAATGAGCTTGGTGCTTTCGGTTAAAACAACAAGTTTTTCGCAAGCATTGGCCAAATCTTCGGACCACTTATCATGTGATTCTCCGGCATAAAACTTTGAAAGTTGATCCACGTGATCCGCTCTTGCCAGCAAATTATTTATCACCTTGAGCAACCGTGCATGATAGTGCGCCAGACTAGCAAGACGTTTTCTCCTGCGGTTTTCCAAGTACCTCGATATTTTTCCCCAGGCAAATATCAAAACTAGAAGCGGCACAACAAGTGCAACTAGAGCAAGTACCGCAAAAACTGTTACTACGAAGTTGGCTTCAGCCATGGCCACTCCTCGTCTTCTTTGTCATGCCAGGTAAACTGCATAGTTTCACGTGCTTCATCAAGGCTAAGTACAGACGGCATTCGGTCATGCACATTGGTTTCATTCCCTTGAACTGTTACCACATACACAACAGGACTTCCTGCATGAATGATACCAATCCCTTGAATAACTTGTTGTGGTTCGAGTTGAAACCAGTGCGAAACTCTCTCCTTGTCCTTTTCCATGAATTGATTGACAGGAATGATCACTGGTTGTGGTTTAAAACGCTTCCATTTGCCCGCTTGCAGGCTGTCCAAACGAGCCCAGCCACCTCTGGGTATCTCACTATCAGGCAATTCGTTTTCGCGCTTGCCCCAGGTGACTAGAGCCGCGCCTTTAAAACCAACTACGGGCAATTTGGCATGCGGCATAGGAAAATAAACCCGGCGATATTCCAATCGCCCGGTTTTTGGATTAAAAGCCTTGTATTCCACTCCTCCACACATGCTTCCAATTTACACCATTTCCCGCTTGACGACTTGTGCGCAAACATTAACCTCAATCGTATATGCCCCTGTGATACACTCAGCCAGTTAGTTCCATCGGCGCAGAGCACAGACAATCATGACACCGGCAAGCAACAGCTTAATTCAAACAACGGTGCGCCAGCTCAAAGAAATCATCAGCAATTTACGCGGACAAGAACATGAAGCCTATCTGCTGGTTAGCCAGATGGAAAATCTTGTTTCGGAAATTGAACGCAAGGCTAAAACAAACGGCCAATCACTTGCTGCCGCTCCGACCAGCAATAGCAAAATTACTGGTTAACCTTTTAACTTCTCTTTCAAATAGTTCAAGCTTACTTCTTTGATTTGTCCAGCTAAATCAGAAGCTGCTCGTGGTTTGCCCAGACTAAGCATTTTCGTTTGCATGTGTGCAAGTCTTTCGTCATTCATGAGCAAGGCTAGAATATGCTCTTTCAGAGACGCGGCTGTAAGTCTGTCTTGCGGCAACACAACTGCAGCCTCTTTGCCGGCGACAAAGTGCGCATTATGACTCTGATGATCGGCAGCAGCCGTCGGCAAGGGAACAAAAATTGCCGGTTTACCCATAACTGAAAGTTCGGCAATTGTCATTGCACCAGCACGACAAATAACTAAATCGGAAGCGGCGTAAGCGATAGCCAACTCATCAAAATAAGGTCTCACCAAATAGCGCTGGTGCTGAGCTAATTCACCAATTTGTTGCTTGAACGCCTCGTAATTATTTGCGCCGACCTGGTGAATGACTTGAATTTCCTTTTCGCCTTCAAGCAATTCAGGAACAACTTTGGCGATTGCGTCATTGAGAGCTTTTGCTCCTTGCGAACCACCAGTGACAAGAACTGTTTTTGCTGTAGGGCTAAGACCCAATACCGCACATGCCGAATCACGCGGCACAGGAGCCAACAAACTTCCCCTCACCGGATTGCCGTTTACGATAACTTTGCCGCGACAACGGCGCAGTCTATCGAGGGCGCCATCCATGCCTAGTGACACCAGATGCGCTTTGCGACTGAAAACCCTGTTGACCAGACCAGGATGCGCGTCAGGTTCGTGAATAGCGTACGGAATACCATTGAGCAGAGCAGCGAGCAATGGCGCCGCTGAAGCATATCCTCCTGTGCCAAATACGACAGTCGGTTTAAATACACGAATGAGTTTGTGCGCATGCATCACAGCAGCAGTAAACTCGACGGGCCAGGACAGTATCCTCGGCGAGAGACTGCGCGGCAATCCGTGAACTTGCAGTCCAACAAATCTAATACCGCGTTCAAATGTCAGACGCTCTTCCAAATGCCCATGAGCACCGACATATAGCATCTCTTCAATGTCAGGATCGGCCTTAAGGCATTCAGCAACCGCTAAAGCCGGGTAGATATGACCACCGGTGCCGCCGCCGGTTAGTAATACTCTGTGTGCCACCTTACACCATCATCCGACTAGGCTTCTTCAAAGTCATCTTCTTCGCTAACCTGCCCTCTGTCACGCGAAACAGAAAGCAGAATTCCCACCATGGACAGCGTTATAACTAGCGAACTGCCACCATAACTCAAGAAAGGCAGCGTCACGCCTGTAACGGGCAGCAATCCGGTTGTAACTGCGATATTAACTACCGCCTGCAAACAAATGGATGTTGTGATGCCAATTGCCAGATAGCGACCAAATAGTGACCTGGCTTGCATTGCGGTCTTGTATCCGTGATAGCCGAACAAGGCAAACATCGATAACAGCACGCCGCAACCAAGCAAACCAAATTCTTCTGCTATCACTGCGAAAATAAAGTCAGCGTGTTGAACAGGGAGATAGTAGAGCTTTTGCAATGAACGCCCAAAGCCTACACCCCAGAGTCCGCCTGACCCAATTGCCAATTGAGACTGAATGATGTTCCAGCCTTCTTTTAGAGGTGAACTATATGGATCCAGCCAGCTTTGAATACGCGCCATTTGGTATGGCGTTTTTTGGATATGCTGCCACATAATCACAGCGCCACCCAACAAAGCTGAACCCATAAGAAGCGCGTTTGTACCGCTGATGAAAAGTAAAGCCAGCAATGCACCCATAATCATCAAAGCAGTTCCCAAGTCAGGCTGCTTCACAACAATCAAAGCAAATACAAGTGATGTGCCGATTCGGGCAATTACTTGTGGATGCCACCAAAAGAATCTCGATAGTCCGGACGCCATTAGAACCAGCGACGATACTTTACACAATTCAGACGGCTGGAATTGAAATGGTCCTAACGCCAACCAGCGGGAAGAACCTTTTGCCGTAACAGACAATTGTGGAACAAGAGTAAGCGCCAGCAATATAAATGACACTGCTGCGAACGGCCAGGCGTAACGACGCAACTTGCGATAGTCCTGTCCCGACAAAGTAAACATCAGGAAGAGACCGACAATTGCCGCTATTGTTTGTTTTCTCAAAAACGCTGTGGAATCCTGGAAGCTGACCAACGCTTCGTTAGCAGAAGCACTGTATACAGCCATCAATCCAAAGCAAACAAAACCAATTGTCAGACTTATGAGCGCGCGATTAGGCAGCCCGCGGAACTCTGGTTCGGCGGGTTCACGGCTTTGTCTCGAAGAATCAGGACGACGGCGTCTTGATCTTGAGTCTTGTACGGACAATATCTTTGAAGACACGTCCCCGATCCTCATAGTCCTTAAACATGTCGAAACTGGCACAAGCCGGTGAAAGCAACACCGCCCCTTGCCTTAATCGACCACCTAATTCCACCGCTGCCTCCATACTGTCCACTTTGTGGCATTTGGTAAAACCGCCTGCCTTCAAAGCTTCTTCAAAGCGATCTTTTGCTTCGCCAATAAGAATCACATTTGAAACGTGCTTCTTAATTGAGTCAACAAATTCGCCAAGATCTGTTCCTTTATCGCGCCCGCCGGCGATGAGAACGACTTTCTCGTCACCGAATGCTTCCAGCGCTTTTATTGCGGATGCCGTGTTTGTTGCCTTGGAGTCGTTGTAATAAGCAACGCCTTCTATGTCGGCAACGTATTCCAGTCGATGCTCGAGCGCCGTGAATGACTTGACGTGCTTTTCAATGTCTTTTACCGGCATACCCACTAATGCACACGCAGAAATTGCAGACAAAACATTTTCTACGTTGTGCTGACCGATGATTTTCAATTCGCCGAAGCGACAAAGAAGCTGTTCAGCTCCTTTCAAGCGATAAGCAAGCTTGTCACCGACAAGATAAGCACCGTCTGTACTTATTGCTGATGAAACACTAAATGGAAATACTGTCGCTTGTGTTTTTGTATCGGCAACAATTGGATCGTCAATATTCAAAACAGCAAATTGCCCGGGCTTTTGATTAGCGAATAATTGGCGTTTGGCTTCAATGTAACCATTCATGCCACCATGCCAATCCAAGTGATCTGGTGTCATGTTGAGCCAAATAGAAACTTGCGGCGCAAATGTCGGGCTGTATGTAATTTGATATGAACTTACTTCAACAACAAGAAAATCCGGATTCTTTTCCAGCTCGGCAAGAATAGGAACACCTATATTGCCGCAAGCCGGAGCCTTGCGTCCTGCTTCTGTAAGAATGTGACTTATGAGTGCGCATGTCGTCGACTTGCCGTTGGTTCCGGTTATAGCAATGATTGGAACTTTTGCTTCGCGATAAGCAATTTCAATATCGCTCACAACTTCTTTGTTGTGCTTGCGCGCACGCACCATTACTTCAGCGTCAGGTTTTATACCTGGGCTTGTGACGATAAGGTCAGCGCCGGCGATTGTCTCTTCCGAGTGAGCTCCTGTTTCAAACTTGACCCCACGGGTCTTCAAGTCTGCAAGAACGGGATCTTTATCAAACGCTAATGTTGACAATTCGGAAATTGTAACCTGGGCGCCCCTTTTAGCCAAATACAAAGCCGTGGCTAAGCCGGATCTGCCCGCCCCTAGGATGGTTACGTTTCTACCCGAGTAAAACACGCTGGTATTTTACCAGCTTTACTTGACAAGGGACACGGCGGATTTGTTCATGTTCGGTACGGATTTTTGGGGTCCCTGTCCCCTTTGTCATTCTGAGTCTGCGTAGCAGGCGAAGAATCTACCGCAAAGAAAACCACGTTCAAGTTGATTAACTTGAACCTAGTATAGTCACGGCAGATTCCTCGGGCTGAAGCCCTCAGAATGACAAAGGCGAACTAGTACCCCCGCTTAGCTGCCTTCGCTTTTTGCTCTAGACGAAAAGCCTTCTCTTCAAGGCGCTGCATCTTCTTCACGATGCGTTGACGCTCTTTCTCCGGGATATTCGGCTCCAGTGCCATGTACGCCTTGTATTGCACGATAGCTTCGCGCAACTCAGCCGGTGTCGGCGGTGAAATACGCTCTAGGGTCTGCGCTAATCCCAAACGCGAATCGGACACTTTTGGATTGTCGAAAATCGCAGCGTGATATTTATCGATTGCGGAGGCAAGTTGACGCTTACGCGCTAAGTCATCAGCCAGCGTCAAATCCTGTCTAGCAATATCACGAGCTTTTGCAACTTGACTCAAGCCACGCTTAGATCGCTCTTCGCCACCAGGGAAAGTCGCTGCTTTTTTGTACGCCGCTTCGGCATTATCCAAGTCTTTGATCATCAACGCTAAGTCAGCTACAGCAAAAGTTTGCTTTGCCGATGTGGCAGCGCCAATAACAATATTCATTTGCTGTGCCGATTCATTGAATTTATTCTGCGCAAGCAGTGCTTCAGCGTAGGCAATGCGCTCACCATCTGTCCTTGGTGTACCTATTGCTGCAAGATCAACAGGTGTTCCTGCCATCGAGCGCAATTTCGCTGCCGCCAATCTCAATTCCATATCGTCTGGATTCAAAGCAATTGCTTGATCTAATTGACGTTGTGCTTCCTCAAATTCATTGGAGACAAAGAAGGCACCACTTGCTTCTTTTGCCGACTTCAAATAATACGCACGCGCCAAACCCTTAGCTGCCGCCGCATTATTCGGCGACAAGTCCATGCACGCTTTGTATTCTTTGATGGCATCATCGAATTTATCAACACGCAACGAGCTATCAGCTACGCGCAAATGCAATTCGGAATTCGTCGGCATAAGCTCAAGTCCGGCGCGCAATTCCGCAATAGCAAGTTCAATGTCGCCGCGCGCCTCACGAATGTCGGCAATGTGAATGTAATTGGCAGCATTTTCCGGCTTGATGCGAATTGCTTCTTGGTACTCCTTAATTGCAGCAACGGTGTTACCCTGCGTTTCATAGGCTTCACCCATTGCCTGGTGAGTTGGCGCGCTGTTTGGATTTTGATAGAGCGAAATATTCAATTCCTTAATTGCTTCATCAACAAGTCCTTGTTTCAACAAGGCTTTACCTAGTCCAAAGTGAGCGCTGGAATTGCCCGAATTCAACTTAATTGCTTGACGGCAATTTTCCGCAGCTTCGGCAAGAGACTCTTGCGCCAACTTAGTTAGACCAAGACCGGCAAACGCATCAGAGTATTTGGGATCAAGTCTTGTCGCTTCACGAAACTCGTTAGCAGCCTCATCAAGGCGTCCTTGTTCTTTGTACACGGTACCAAGCATCGCGTGAGACTCAGGTGAATGCGGATCAATACTTACTGCTTCCTTCGCCTGATTTTCCGCTTGCTTGAGCATAGAGTCTTTCTGTTTGATGATGGTCATTGAGGAAGACTGCAGTCTGTTGACCAATACCAGTGCCTTGCCTGTGTGTGCCATCGCATTGAATGGATCTATTTGAATGGCTTTATCAAACTGCTCTTCTGCTCCATCAAGTTTGAATTGTTTGCCCAATGCCATTCCCAATCCGACAATTGCCGGCACATTGCGCGCGTTTCTCGCCAGCGCTTGTCGATACAACTTTTCGGCGTCAGCATATTTTTGTTTTAGCAAAAGCTCATCAGCCATTGCCTGGTCGCGCTCAATTCGCAGACGAAACGTTTTCTTGCGCGCTACTGCCACAACAGGCAAGGCTTGCCCGATTGTAGCTTTATCAGAAGGAGCCGCCAGGGCACTGTTGAAAGTTACTCCGGATGACAAAAGCAGCAAACTTAAAAGCGCATGCGTCCTCATGCTCACCTCTCAGATGGTATTGCCTCAAGACCAGGCTGGGTTTTCACATTCCTATATGCCCGCGTTTCCGCCCGCAGCAGTTAAGCCAACCGTTTCTTATACATATATGTACTTATATATATGGAAGGAAAAGCCAAAAGGCTAGTAAGGGAATCCGAGCAATAGGTAGCCAGTGCCGGTAAAATTGGATAGTAATTTAGATTCCATGCCGCACGGGCAGGAGGTAGTGTGTCCGGACATTCCAAATGGGCAACCATCAAAAGGCAAAAAGCCGTCACCGACCAGAAACGGGGTGCGGCTTACGCTAAATTATCCAGAGAAATCATTGTTGCCAGCAAACTAGGTGGTCCGGACCCGGAGGCAAATTTCCGCCTGCGCCAGGCCGTAGACAGAGCGCGCCAGGAAGGAATGCCCAACGACAACATTCACCGCGCTATACAAAAAGCTGTC
>JAKFVJ010000512.1 GCA_021732245.1 Candidatus Obscuribacterales bacterium
TTCTGAAGGACATGCTCAGGAGGGACATGCTCAAGAAGGACATGCTCAAGAAGGACATGCTCAAGAAGGACATGCTCAAGAAGGACATGCTCAAGAAGGTCATGCTCAAGAAGGACATGCTCAAGAAGGACATGCTCAAGAAGGACATGCTCAAGAAGGTCATGCTCAAGAAGGTCATGCTCAAGAAGGTCATGCTCAAGAAGGACATGCTCAAGAAGGTCATGCCCAGGAGGGACATGCCCAAGAAGGACATGCTCAAGAGGGTCATGCCCAAGAAGGACACGCTCAGGAAGGACATGCTCAAGATTTTTCTGGCGCTGCCCCGACGCCAAGTCCGTCGAACTCCACTTCGGGTTCAACTCCGTCATCGGACTCAGCTCCTTCTGCAAATAGTGGTTCTGGATCAACTGGTAATTCAGGATCCGGAGCTGGCGCTGGAGGAGGTGGAGGAGGAAGACCAGGTTCAAAACCAGGATTAGGTGGTGGATCCGGATCTGGATCGAGTTCTTCAGCACCGGCACCACGTTCGATACCATCGCCGGCACCACGCTCGACACCATCGTCGGTACCAATGCCGAGACCTGCTCCAGCACCGGTACGTCCGCGGGTGCCCAAACCGGCTCGAACTGTTGCTGAACCTGTCACAAATCAAGCTGGCAAGTGTGCACCACAATCGCCTTCTCGGACGACAGTACCGTGTCGTAAGTAATTACAAAAATATGTCCCATCGATGGAGGACCAGCCCATGGTTAGTCAATCGATTGTTTGTCTTCGGCAGGCAAAAACAACTCAAAACTACAACAGATTTATTGTCATAACTCTGATATCACTTGTTCTTTCTCTTTCTCTTCTATTTTTGCTGGTTGCTCAAGCTTATGCTGCGCCTATGAAATATCAAGGCGTCAACATATCCGGAGCCGAATGGGCCAGTCATAAAATTCCTGGACGATTCGATTACGACTATATTTTTCCTATCCCTACGGAAATTGATTACTTTGCAAATAAAGGAATGAATATCATTCGTGTCCCTTTTCTTTGGGAAAGAATGCAACCTACTGCTTATGGACCTTTAGATGCCACATATGCTGGTCGCTATGATGCTGTCGTCGTAAAGGCAACTTCAAGAAATCTAGCTGTTATTGTCGACATCCATAATTTCGGAAAATATAACGGTCTGCTTGTAGGCACTTCCGGCGGACATCCCAATGCTGTATTTGCAGATATCTGGACCAAATTAGCAACACGTTATAAAAGTTACCCCAATGTAATTTTCGGAATAATGACGGAGCCTGTAGGTAAAAAACTAACCGCAACTACTTGGTTGGCTTCAGCTCAGGCTGCCATAAATGCAATCCGCGCTACAGGGGCGACTAATATGATTTTAGTCCCGGGAGCCTATTGGGGAAGTGCCAATGAATTTGTCGAACTAAATGCTTCTCAAATGATCAAGATAACTGATCCTATGAACAATGTTTGTTATGACGTTCATCAATATCTTGACTATGATGGTTCCGGCACTCACAGAGACGCTCTGCCTCCTGCCGATGCTGTTGCTACGCTTAGTGGATTCACCAATTGGCTGCGCGCCAATAACAAGCGAGCAATGCTTACCGAGTTTGGAGTAGTTGCTGAGTCAGGACCTTTGGCTTCATTGGCTGCCATGATTCAGTACATGCATGCAAATAGTGCCCAGTGGCTCGGCTATACCTATTGGTCGGCCGGTCCATGGTGGTCAGATTACATGTTCGGTGTTGAACCACGGAAAGGAAAAGACAGACCTCAGTTAACGACACTAGTGAATAATCTGACGCCATCCCCGTAGGCGTCAAGAAAAGAGAGCAAGATGAATAGGACATTACAGCGTAATCAATCAGGAGGCATAATCATAGCTGTCTTCGTTACCTGTTGCCTATTTCTTGCTCTCTTCATTTTTGTCGGACAATTCGGCGTCTATCTTTCAGAAAAGAAACGTGCTCAAGATGTTGTTGATGCTGCTGGATTGGCTGCTGCCAATGAGTTTTCCAGGATAATTATTAATGATGCCAACTTTGGTTATGTATCGCTAAGTAATTATCCGCCTATAGGCAAGGCAACGGTTGCCCCTGATGGTGATCCGTTGCCTGTCTTAGGTATCAACACTTTAATTGGTACTGTTCGACTTGGCGCACTTGTTGCCCGGGAGTTAAACAATCCAACGATGAAGTTTCTCGCTGACAATGACAGGTCAGCGTTGCAGTTGACGATTGAACAACTGAATGATGCTCTGGAAGAGTCGCTCACAAGTTCGCACGGACCAACACAGCATGACATCAATGGTGAAGTAGTTGATCCCTATGATGCTGTTACAAAATACTTGAATGCTCATTTGCCGACTGATATGGAGGTTGTCTCTGTAAAACTATCAAATGGTTGGTTAGCAAACGGCGGCACTACAACAATTCCTGTGCCCAAACCGGAAAAGTTAGCGCAAGTAACTTTGGGTGATTCGTTAGATGGTAAATATAAGGCGTTTGTCGACGTTGCGGTTGATGAGAATTCGTTTGCATTTGCCGGTGTAGGTCCTCATTCAACGTTAGTGAATGCATCTGACTTTAAAGAGCCTGATACTGAGCACATAAGCTCGATAGTAAAACTTGATTGTGTAATTGGTTTGAAGAAAAAACCGCTTTTGGCCTATGGCGCTGATATGTGCTCAAGATTCAATTGTGTTGTGTGCTGCCAGCCCTATACGCAGCCCGATACATCAACCAACGGTGCTATGACGGTTCGTTTTTCAGGAGGTCCTGTCCGTGGGTTGGAAGCTTGGAGTGATTTTTTGAATAGTTCTAATTTCCAAGATCATCAAGTAACCGCCTACGAAATAGTTGGAGGCGATTATCCTATCGATTGGAATTCCCGCATGAAACCTGTGCAATCGCAGGAGCCGGAAGGTACGTCACAACAATTTGCAGCGAATCTCTACTATTGGTTGAGAAACGGACATGTGCGAGCGCAACTCGATTCCATTTTGTCTATGATAAACGAGCCATTCAAGAATGGACCTGCTCAAGTGTATGTTTATCAATTTGCTGATGGTGGTGCAATCTCAAGAAATATAATTTTGGGCAAGCCATTTCCAACAGGCATTATCTCTGATAATCAAGTGTCGTCCGTTGCTGACACAAGCGTCGAAGGTGGAGTATCACCTGTAATTATCTTTAGGAATAACGTGAGAAATCTCGGTACGCAATATGGCGGCAAGCATTGTGGACAACCGTTGGCTGGTTATCCTCTGAATTGGCAAGCACTGCATGAAGTAAGCAATGAGCAAGCATTAGGAACTCGCTTTGGGCTCAGAAGTTCCTATACAAGCGGACTTGCCTTGGATATTGAGATTGGCGGCACGAAAAAAGAAGATCCCTACGCTATTCGCCGCCCACCACCAAGAGAAATTTGAAAACTAGTCCAACAAATAGATTTCAGCATGTACTTGCAGCTCATGATCCGATGGGAGCCAAATAATTTGTCCGGGATCTAGTTTAATGGCAACCTTCTTGCCGTCCTGTAGTCGGGAGGCAATGTTTGCCTGGTTGATGGTAAAAATCAAATTGGCAAAACGGGCATCACCTAGTTCAGTTTCGGCAATCGAATCAATTGTGTCGCCTTCCTGCACAATATATTTTTTGCGTTTATGCGATAACTTATCATCGTCGGATGTTTCGTCTTTGCTGTCGTCCCCAATAGCGCCTGCGACACCTTGTCCGATGGCACCTGTTCCGGTAATAAGTACGTCATCAGGACTGAGAATATTTGAACCTGTCAGTGGTGTAAGCGCTTTGCCGCCTGGTTTTACATCTTGATCAGCTTTGTCTATGAAGTCGAGCAGGTCATTGAATGCCTTGCTTCCCGGTTGAATTTTGCCTGTGTCGGTTGCATTACCTGGACCTTTACCAGCTTGGATATCTTTTTTGTCATCCGCATCTTGTTTTTTGCCGGACTTATCGGGTATTTCTGAACTGTTACCGTCAGACTTTGTCGTTGACTCTGCTTTTATAGATCCGTCCTTGCCAGAAGGTTGATTCTCGGATTGTTTCCCTGGCTGACCCGCCGCCATGGGTATTCGGTCACCAGCAAGTGACTGTCCGAGTTGATTTAGGGGTGAATTCGCTCCAGGAATTTCGTGACCACCTCTCAAATCAATACTTCGGGGATCGGAGGCGCGACCTTCTGGAATTTTAGCGTCGGTGAATTTGACATCGCTCGTTTTTGCGTCAATGGTTTTTATGTCCGGCGACTTGCTGTCGGATTTCGAGTCAAGTGATTTCCATTCAGTTGATTTTGTTGCAGCTCCAGTTGTTCCTGAAAGATTAGTCTTACTATCTGCAGATTTCGCTTCGATTGGAGACTCTTTGGTCTGTGCTTCTTTGCCTTGTTGATTTAACACTTTGCCTGAAACAAAAGATTCGGATAGCGAATGCGCTTTCTCAGAAGCGGTGTCACGAGCTAAAGATGACTGAAAACTCTGTGGCTTTTGTTGTTGAATCACTGGTTTAGCGGATTCTTCAACTGTGGGTGCTCCGCCGTATTTTGGATAGTTGATCGCGCTGGCTAATTGGTTATCCTTAACCAGATCTTTGTTGTCTTTGATTTGTAGAGGGTTGTCGATAGTAGCTCCTGCTGATGCAATTCCTGATGTGACACTTGTGGATGATGCAACGAAGTTCGGACGCTCTGCAAATGATTGTGATTGGAGTGCGGGTTTGTCCTGTGTTGATGCTGAAGCTAATTTGTCTTGCTGTTGTTGACGATTTTGCTGATCAAATGAAGCAGTCTGGGACTTTTCGGGTGTATAGGCAATTTGTTGAGGAGCAGTAGCCTTTTCGGCTGTGGTTTGTCCTGCTTGAGTCTGAGATGTTGTGGTGGCAATCGTGCGTGATTCACTGCTTGTAGACTGAGCGTTAACTAAAGGGGCTACAGGCGACGCGTTTCTTGTTTGTCCTGCTGTATTGTCAAAAGCAACAATGGGTGTACTCTCATTGGTTGAGGCAAGTGTCCTAGACGACGACAGTGGAGACTCAGTTGTATTAGTTGCCACAATGTTGTTGCGACTGGCTGATGCATTGGCCGGTGCAAGGATTGGATCAAAAGTTATCTTTTCTGTGTTAGTTGTTGTTGCAAGAGTGTCTGGCGCTTTGGCAATGGTACTCTCGGGTGTGTATTTAGGTCTCGTTCCAGTGGAAAGAATTGGATCGAATGTCGGAGTATTACTAGCAATTTGTATCGTGTCTGACGCTCTTGTGTTGGATATGTTCGGCTTTTGAAGTGCGATCATGTCTCCTAGGTCACTTGAGTCTGCCAGTGTATTTACCGGTGGTTTAGTGATCTTATGTTCTACAACTAGTGCATCTTCTATAGCCGCGGGCTCGGTTTTAATATTGGTTTTTTCACCAAGAGCCAACTCTGGCTGCTGAGACATAGATATTGGCGCAGAACCAGACATCGAAGCGATGAGACTGGCTTGGTCGTCCATTAGGTCATTTTTTGCGGTCTTAGTTGTCTCAGCTGCTGCCGTTTTGTTGAACCCTTCTCCAGAGCTGGTTAATGAGGTAATTAGCGACTGATAATCGTCGACTCTGCCTGTAAGAGAGCTCGAATCGTCTATTGAGCCTTTCTTCAACGATTTTGGTTTTTCCTGACGAAGCCGTATAACTTCCTCCTGAAGTGCCGCGACCGCTGATGAATCAGCGTTTGCTGGAGGATTAGTCTTATCGGACGCTTCGAGCAGGAAAGCCTGCCCTACGCGTTCTGGTAGGTTGCCATCGTTGGGTGGAGACTCTAGCACTTAGTAAAAATACGATTTTGGGATTCTCGAGCTATATACCCAGAAAGCCGCCAGGGATTAGCTTTTATGCATATTTATCAGCTTGAGTCTTCGTGGAATTCGCATGGCTGAGCGGATTTCCCCAATAGATTCTTAACCCTTGAATTAATAACATCATTCTTACGACTAAACCACATTAGGAGAGAAGGCAATGGTTGAAATGTCGCTCAATGAAGCATCAAGACGATTAGATTCAAACCTCACGGCAGTGAGTTCATTCCTTACGGACGGAGTTCTCGATGGAATGTCAGCTAGACAGGCAGACAGTCACTATCGAAATGACATCGAAGGGATTCGATCAGCTTTGCATGGTAATTTCGATCAAGCAGCCGGCATACTAACTGCCGAAGCAGATTACATCAGACGAAATCCAGCCGTCCGTACGCAGGAAACCAATGGTGTTGTTGCGATGGCAACTACTATGTGTGCAATCAGCTTGTTGAAGTTAGGACAGCCACAAGATGCAGAACGCATCTTACGTCAAGAACAACAACTGGATTCAACACACTGGAACAAGGACAAAATAACCAAGGAACTCAACGCCAATGCTTTAAGAGTGGCACTTCTTCAACAAGGCAAGTATGGTGAAGTCGAGTTATCATCGCAAGCCGATAAAATTGCAACCGAAGTTCCTGGTAAAGCAGTTCCAAAAAGCCACGCGGCAGAGGTTGGTGCTCAGCTACTTGCGGAAATTGACAAGGCAAAGAAGAGTCCCCGATTAAATCTAGACGAAGCAATGCAAGTGACTGAAAGAAAACTACGACAGGCAACGGAAAAAATGGCCGAGTTGGAGCAAGCAATGCGCCAGAATCCAAATAGTGCCCAAATGGAGAATTTGAGACAGGAATATAATCGCTATCGCAATGCAAGAGACGTTCAGGAAGTGTGGAAACTTGAAGTAGAAGGGATGAAATATGCATTTGCCGGTGATTTTAGGAATGCCGAGCTTAAGTTGAAGGCTGCTCAAAACACCGTTGATCAATGGGATGACTTTCGTAAGGTCTATCCTGAGTTAACTCAATCCGCTAGTTCGCTCTATGCTTATACACTGCTGGTAATATCGAAATACGAAGATGCTGAGAAGCGTTTCCGTAAGGAAATTGAGCGCGATAATACTGGGGGCAACACACGTGATTCTGAATTTAAGCGACTAAATCAGTTGGGCTTAAAATTTGCTCTTCTGCGCCAAGGCAAATACGCTGAGGTTGCAAAAGCAACCAATGTACAAGTTGGACAAATTGGTTCGGCTCCGGCGCCAAGAGCAGTTGTATTTAAATAGCCTTACGGAAAAGCGACGTTGACGGCAACCTGGACAAGTCCCAGCCAGCCGCCTATGAAGCCGCCGAGAATCGCCAGCCATTTAAGCTCTTGCTTGCAAATGCGCTTAATAAGTTGCTCTAATTGTTGCGGTGTGAATAAATCAATTTTTCTGGCAATTAGCGTATACATTCCCAAAGCAGGAATGGCCTTTTCCAAAAGCTCACCAAGTTCGCGATCTAAATACGCATAGGCAATGGCTGCAGTATTTTTCTTGGCGCGTTCAAGCCATTCAGTTGGAATTGATTCAGGATTGAAACCAATAATTGCTGAGCGCACAGTGCCCATAGCTTCTTCTTCAATTTGCTTGACCGCATTTAAAATGTCATCGCGATGATCAAGCAAGAAACTTTCAACGATTCTTACAGTGCTTGCCTTCAACTCCGATATCTGTTGCAATGGCAAAGAGCGCAAATCAAAGTTTGCTATTTGAATAGCTAGTTGATCTCTTATGCCGAAGCGCCTTGTTAATTCACTAATGACTCGATGAGCTTCATCCGGTTCCTTTTCCAAGAAATTGCGCCATTCATAGCATACTCTTTTGACGCCGATGATTTTTGCCAGGATGCGATAAGGTCCTGAAGTATGAGCTTGAATGGATTCGTCAATTGCACTTATGTTTTGTGGACTCAACAAGGCAATAGTAATTTTGCGCAAACGTTCAGGTGTGGCAATTGTCTCTAGAAGCTTATTGCTTATTTCATTGGCTTGATCCAAAGATATACGTGTTGAAAGAATTACCTGATCGAAAATCTTTTCCGTAATGACTGCAACTCGACGCTCTTTGCCTTCTTCCAGTCCTTTGATTATTGATACAACCAAATGTTGCAATAAAGCCGGCGAAAGCTCTGCTAAATCAGTTGCCAGTCTATGCAATTTAGTCGTATCGCGAAACTCTTTGAGGATTGCGTTGAAGAAAATGTCAACTGCTTTGTATATATTGGCTTCTGTTACTAGAGTCTCTGCTTGTTCTTTAATGTCTTCAGTAGTTAAGAGCGTGTCGGTAATAGTTCCGGCAACTGATTGGGCAAGGATGTTTCGACGTTTAGGAAAAATACCGGGTGTACAAGGAACAGGTATTCTGGTGCCGGGGAAATACCACTGTTCATATGGACGAAACAACGCCCAGATGGCCATTTCTGTCGCCACCCAGCCATGGAATGCGTAAAAGGCCGGCGGAAAGATGAATTTGAAAAATGTAGAGGCTGCTGCAATTTCCACTTCGCCGTCCCCCTTAAGTTGTCGGCAGGATAATCTTAACTTGGAATTTCAATATTTTGTGCGCGTGTAACGCCAGTGTCTGTATAATGTCGCTGTGAGTATGACACGAATTAACCTCTTACTAGTATCTGGAGTCGCCGCAGTCTTAAGCGCCCAGCTTCTATTGCCCAGTCAACAAGCATTTGCATTGTTTAGTAATGACAAACATTTGCAAGCCGGCAAGGGGTATCTTGATGAGCAAGCGTATTCACTAGCATTGCAGGAACTAACTATTGCTGTAAAAGCTGATCCAGGTAATGTAATTGCACACTGCATGAAAGCTACTGCCCTGGCTGGTCTCAATCAAGATGACGCGGCAATGCAGGAATTTATTGAAGCTTTGAAGTTGGATAACAAGAATGTTGAAGTCCATCGCGAGTTGGGACTCTTTTATGTGAGAAGAGGCAGTTGGGAAGAAGCCGCGCAACAATTTCGCGACGTTCTCGATGCAAATTCCGAGGACCTTATGGCTCACGGTAATTTAGGCCTTTGCTATATGCAGGTGCATCAATACAAAAGTGCACTAGAGCATTTCCAATTGGTAGCCAGAAGAGATCCAATAAATATAGAAGCGCACTTTAATCTGGGCACAGTCTATGAGCTTAACGAACAGTATGAAGATGCTGCTCTGGAATTTAGACGTACGATTGAACTTAACCCCAGGCATTTCATGGCTTATGTCGGTTTAGGGAAGTGTTTGTTGCATCAAGGCGATCCTAAATCCGTAATTGCTTTGCAGAAGCGTGCCATTGATATGTTTCCTAAGAATTACTGGTCGTACTTAGTCTTAGGTGCTGCTTATGAGCAATTGGGTGACACCGAGAAGTCCGAAGCGGCATACCGCACAGCCATCAAGATAAACCCAAAAGATCCTGGCTGCCGCATGGTTTTGGATAGAATGCTCAAGAAGAACGTGGCTGCCAAGACGGGTGTCAATTTCTAACTCGTTGCATTTGTAGGAACATTTCCGCATACAATAGATGTCCAAAGTGTTATTAATGGATGTCTAATCTATATATAGGAGATATGTTTTGATTCAATCGCTACTGATTGCCGCACTGGCTGTCTTCGCTTGTCTACCATCATTAGCCAGCCAGGAGTCGGAAGACATCCAGCGCATGGTGACGCGCTATAAGTTAGCCGTTGAGGCTAACCCGCAAAGTCTGCAAAATAGGCTGGAGTTGGGCGATGCGTACATAATGTCCGGCAATGCCAATGGAGCAATTGAACAATTCCGTCAGGCAATAAAGCTAAGTGCCACCAGCGGCGAAGCTTATTGCGGACTAGCGCGTGCTCAGCTGAGGGGAAGAGACATTGACGGTGCGATGGAGACATTGCGTAAAGGCATGAAAGCCTGCCCGACAAATTCAGAAGTACCAAGGAGATTGGGACAGTTGCTGGCGCGAAAGCAAGATTTCGCCCAGGCTGCAAAAGTCTTTCAGCAGGCAATTAAGGTAAATCCCAATGACGGAGCAGCCCATCGTGATTTAGGCGCAGCTTTAGGTCTGAACGGTGACTTGGATGGTCAAATCCGCGAAGAGCGCAAAGCTTTGGAGATAAGTGCCAATGATGCTGATGCTTGCTATTACCTGGGAAGCGCCTTAGTGACAAAAGGACAGACGGACGAAGCTAAGCGGGTACTCGAGAAGTGCGTCAAGATTGATACGAGAAATGCTGAGGCATTGAGCCTTTTAGGTGCTATTGAGGCAGCCGGCGGCAATTTCCAGGCGGCAATTTCCCGGGAGCAAATGGCCATGAAGCTTGAACCTAATAACCCGGAAAGCAAAACCAGGCTGGAGAAATATAAGGCCGGTCTAAGCAAAAAGGCTCACTAATAATCAAAGCCGCCTCTTTTAAGTTTCCTTACGAAAATATCAGAGGATTTTTGGCAGGACTTGGAAAATTCCGAAAAGCGGCAGTCAAGGGCATGGCAACCGATGACCACCTTATCTGACACCCGACAACCTGTGAAAAGCTTAAGCCTATGGGGGCTTTACTGGCTTGCAAATAGGAGCTTGAGGCAATACGATTATCGAGTCCACAGGGCATGGGATGGCGTACTAACGCCTTATTTACTGTGTCTTATGTGTATTAGTTCTAAGTAGTGTATTCTCGAACGAGAGATTTTTTCGCCGATACTTCAATGAGGTTCATTCCCGTGGCTGACCGTAACGATAAATCGAGAACAGATAGTAAAGCTAACATCAAAGTAGTTGGTGTTGGTGGTGCTGGTTCCAACGCCGTCAATCGTATGATTGCCGCTGGCGTCAATGGAATTGAGTTCTGGACCTGCAACACAGATGCACAGGCTCTAGAGCTGGCAGCCGCTAAGAACAGACTGCAGATTGGCGGTAAGCTGACTCGTGGTCTCGGTGCTGGTGGCAATCCAACAGTTGGACAAAAGGCCGCTGAAGAAAGCCGTGAAGAAGTCGCCGCCGCTCTCGAGGGTGCCGATATGGTTTTCATCGCCGCTGGTATGGGTGGTGGTACCGGCACTGGTGCTGCTCCAGTTGTCGCTGAAATTGCTCGCGAATTGGGCGCTCTGACAGTAGGTGTGGTGACAAGACCTTTCTTATTTGAAGGTAAGCGCCGCATGAATCAAGCCGAAGGCGGCATTCAAGAAATTAAGAACCGTGTTGATACATTGATCGTCATCCCGAACCAGCGCTTGCTGGAAGTTGTCGATCACAGAGCTTCAATGCAAGAAGCATTCATGGAAGCTGATCGTGTGTTGATGCAAGGTGTACAGGGTATCTCCGACATCATCACAGTACCTGGCTTGGTTAACGTTGACTTTGCCGACGTTAAGGCAATCATGTCACAAGCTGGTTCTGCTCTTATGGGTGTCGGTCGCGCAACAGGCGAAGGCAGAGCTGTGGAAGCTGCTCGCAATGCCATCAACAGCCCATTGCTCGAAACAACCATCGATGGTGCAGCTGGTGTTATCTTCTCCGTCACCGGCGGACCGGATCTCACATTGCATGAAGTTCAAGAAGCGGCCAATGTTATTTATGAAGCAGTATCTGATGATGCCAACATCATCTTCGGTTCTGTTATCGATGACAAATTGCATGGCGAAGTGCTTATCACTGTCATTGCCACAGGCTTTGATATGGCTATGCAACCGCAAGCAAGAGCAGCTGCTCGCACTCAAGCCAGCACTTTGAGCGCTCCGGCGCCTCAAAGACAACCAGCCGGCGGCGAGTTCAAGAAAATAGCCTCCGACATTCTGGACATTCCGGAATTCTTGAGAGCAAGACAAGGTAAGTAATAAGGACGGACTCAATGTCCTTTGACGCGACTTACAAAAAGGGATCAGGCGAAAGCCTGGTCCCTTCTGTTATGCCTATTCGTGTTGTCGATGGGCGAATAGTATTGCTCGACCAGCGCAAAATTCCTGAGACTGTCGAAGATTTCGATGCTACGGAGCTTGAGGACATGTGTTTTGCCATCAAGGATATGGTCGTGCGGGGAGCGCCTTCCATAGGCGTTGCAGGGGCACTAGGGCTTGCCTGGGAGGCTAAGCGCCTGGCTGAGGCAGGCGTGGGACATGAACGATTTTTGGCAAGTGTTGCCGAAGCAAGAAAGTCTCTCGAAAAAACAAGACCGACGGCTGTTAATTTGCGATGGGGACTAGAACGCATCCATCGATTTGCCGAAAACAAAGATGCAAGTGTCAGGGTTATTGCCGATAAGATGTGTGCAGATGCTGAAGGCATGATCGTTGAGCATTTCAATATCAACAAGCGCTTGAGTGACTATGGTGCACAGCTTGTCGGTAAAAAAGCGGGAGTGCTTACTCACTGCAACGCAGGATCACTCGCCACTTGCGGTTGGGGCACCGCTTTGGGTGTTATTCTTTCATCTCGCTTGAACGGTTCTGACTTGACTGTCTATACCGCTGAAACACGACCCAGGCAGCAGGGATTGCGTCTAACAGCTTGGGAATTACTGCAAGATGGCTTTGAACCAATAATAGTCACTGATTCAATGGTGGGACATTTGATGTCTGAGGGCAAAATTGATCTGGTTGTAGTTGGAGCAGATCGTATTGCCACCAATGGTGATACTGCAAATAAAATTGGTACCTATAATTTGGCTGTACTAGCCAATTATCACAAAATTCCTTTCTATGTAGCAGCACCGTTGTCGACAGTTGATCCGCGCATTGCAAGCGGAATCGAGATACCAATTGAAGAACGTGAGGCTGATGAAGTTATTCAGCTTGACGGCAAATTGATGGCACCGCGTGGTTCAAAAGTCTACAATCCTGCGTTTGATGTGACGCCGGCAAGTCTTATTTCGGCAATAATAACTGAAGCTGGAATATTGCAGGCTCCTTTTGATAAATCCATTCAGGAAGCGCTGCTTACGCTCGTTAGTTAATTTCACCAATGAGAACAGAATTAATCTCGTCTGTCAGGTGAAAGAATATCCCAATGGGTACGATTACCTCGGCGTGGGGAATCAATCATGGCAGAGCAAGCCGGTTGGTACTATTTGCAGGAAGGGCAACAAAAAGGCCCTGTCTCCTCTGCGCAAATAAAGGCGCTCCTTAACGATAAGATTTTAACTGCCGAAACATCCATCTGGAACCCTAGCGTCACGGCTGGCTGGATGCCTATTTATCAAGTCGCAGAGTTTAAAAGCTCAGTAGGTAAATATTCAGTACCAAAAATCACGAACGACCCTTTGCCGGGCGCAGCTACGTTTTTGGATCCCTGGCGCCGTTTGTTTGCACGTGCGATTGATTTGATATTGTTTACGGCGATCAGTAACGCGACAATAACTCCTTGGCTCTATTTCCATCTGACCCAATATGCTAACGCGTTCGATGTTTGTGGAACTGCTATGTTCAGCCAGGTGTTCTTCTTACTCGTGTCGGCCGTTTGTCAGGGGAGTTGGATGGTGCAGGAGGCTTTATGCCTTTCAATAATTGGCACCACTGCCGGAAAGTGGTTGTTCGGTATTAGCGTAGTTAATCAGGAAGGACACAAACTAACATTTTTTCAAGCATTTTGGCGAGCATTCAAAATTTACGTACGTGGCTTAGGGTTATTCATCTGGCAACTTAGTATTTTTTGCTTGATAGTTCAGTATATAAAAGTATGTCAGGGCAAGCAGGCAAGCTGGGATCGAGAAGGTGGCTTCCGAATTGATTTCGCAAACCTCAGCCTGACAAATTTGAAATATGGACTCGTTGCTACCAAATCAGTAGTGTCTATAGTAATAATTGTGGCCCTATTTGTGCTTCCGATTGCCGCGCTTAGAGCAGGCGTTAAAAATGGAAGTCGGCCCGCCTTGATGCCTGAAAAAACAAAAGTATTTGCGCTTAGTATTTTATCCAAAAAAACAAACGTTCGACAGTCGTTCGGCTATCTGGCATCTGCGCTGGAGTTCTTCAAAAGAGGTGATTATGCCAAGGCTGATGAGAAGCTCACGTTGTCCCTAATTTGTGACCCGGGTAATGTGTATGCACTTGCTTTGCGCGGGCTTGCCCGTGCTGAAATGGGTGATTCATTCGGTGCTGTTAATGACTATCGTCAGGCAATTTGGAGATGCGATTTGCTGCGATACCAGCAGTCAGTTAAGACGGCTATTTGTCAACGTTTCCCTCAATTGTCGTTTTTAAAGCGCAACGATATTACAGGTGACTTTGGTGAAACCGATTACCCTGAATTATTAGCGCAGCTCCACTACAACTGTGCTTATGATCTCAATATCTTAGGAGATCGCGCTGAAGCTAGGGAAGAATACACGAAAGCGTTAAGAGAAAAGCCAAATTTTCCCAATGCGTTGTGTAATCGTGGACACATAAATTTTGATTTCGGCAACACAGAACAGGCAATGGCTGATTATGGGGCTGCTATTTCATATGATCCAAAGCATGCGCAATCGTATTACAATCGAGCCATGGCAAAGGGGAATTTGGGTCAGAACAAAGAGGCAATCCCTGATTTTGATGCTGCGATTAAATATAATCCGAACGATGCTAGCTATTACTATGGACGTTCTGTGGCCAAGAACTACTGCTCTATTGATACTGGACTAATTGAGGATCTTAGCAATGCAATTAGATTGGATCCAAACTATCTTAGAGCTTACAACAACCGAGCCAACGCTTATTGCAAGAATCAACAATGGCGCGAGGCTCTTATAGATTGCAATAAAGGACTAGCAATTGATCCGCAGTTTTCCATGCTCTATACCAACCGTGGAATAGCATTGTTAGGCTTGGGTGATGTAAAGGCGGCTCTTGCCGACCTTGAAAAGGCTGATCAGATGGGAGCACCGGGAGCTCATGAGGTCCTTGAAAAAGTAAAAACAAGTTTGGGCAAACAATGAAATTGGCGGGGAAACCCTAGTTTCTATTCAGGATGTTTTGCCTTTTACATAGCCGCTCCTTTATCGACAATTGATCCGCATATTGCCAGTGGAGCTGAAATACCTATTGAAGAGCGCGATGCAGAGGAAGTTATACATCTCGATGGTAAATTGATGGCTCCTCGTGGAGCAAAGGTTTACAACCCAGCATTTGATGTAACACCGGCAAAACTAATTTCGGCAATTATTACCGAAGCAGGGGTATTGAAAGCTCCTTTTCGTTACTCAATACCAGAAGCGCTTTGTGAATTTGTCGGTTAATTTGACGAATTGGTTTTTAGATCCGGTTTTTCGACTTCTTATTTTGATTGTGGGCGATTCATTTTGCTATTTGTATCGAGATTGGGATATGGAGAGGCAGAACAATCAATGCTATTTACGCGCTGGTCTTTCCCTTGGTGAAGGAGACGTAGTAGCGGCGGTTCTTTCTCTAGGAATTTTCGACGACTTTCCCCACTGAAGAGATAGTCCAGACCGGCAATACCCGTCTTACCTTTTGATTTCTCTTGCATTGTTTCGCTAACTTCATTGTGCATAGGGCTATTTGTGCTTTGATTTTTGTCGTCCTTAATGGATTTGTCGGAAATGTTGGTGTTGTCCATGATATTGGTACTCTTCATGATAATGGTACTTTTCATGATAATGGTGCTCTCTGCTTGATCCATCTGATGCTTGTGCAGTATATGCAGGGAAAATGGGATTGTAAATTCACACTTTCATTTACGCGTTTTGGTGTAGAACTTATTCGGCGGGTTAACCCTGGTTGCTATTCAGGAATATAGAGCTTTTGATTGGCGTCTGTAGTACGTAGAGTAGATGCACTCGATAAATCGGAGTCCTGTTGTATTCATGTCAACTAACTGGCTAAATAAGAGATTCGGTAACGGAAGTTAACTTTTAATTGTTTCCCGGACGCACTTATGGCATATTCGGAGTAGTCTAAGTGTTGGTCGGCATTGGGAAAGATATGAAATTCAAGGCATTCTTCGGTCTTGTATTAATAACTGCAGTAATTGGCTTTCAGCTGCAATCCGTGGCACAAGATGCTCCGCAGGTGCAATGTGGAATTGCCGATATAAATGTGGACAGCCAGTCTACTGTCGACGGTGGGCAAATGGTTGGCAAGTTGCTTGATAAGGTTCAAGGCTTGACCGATTATCAATATGATTGTTCGCAAGTCAGTTGGCGTACAGGCAAGCCTAAAGAGGCGGCTGCAAAGTTTTACTTCAAAAAGCCGGGAATGGTTCGCATTGAAGTTGTTTCTCAGGATTTTCGCAATGGCTCAATAATTGTTAGACAAGCCGATGGCATTATTAAAGCTGCCGGTGGTGGATTGTTGCATGCTATGCAAATGACTCTTGATGAAAATTCACGGATGCTGCGTTTGCCCAATGGTACAAGTGCTGTTAAGTCGGATTTTGCATCATTGATTTCAGGCTTGCAGTCAAAGCTGGCAAACGGAGCTGTCTGCAAGGTAACTAAGGCACCTGTTTCAGCAACTACATTGCACGGAGATGATTCCGTTGTAGTAATTGATGTCTTTGAAGGCCCTGATAAGAATGTGCGTACAGAAAGATTGTTGGTCAATCCGCACTCATTCATACCTGTTGAGTGGGCATATTTCAACAACGGAAAAATTTTGAGTACGGTTGCATTTAAGAATTTAGTGACGAATAAAGGTGTTAGTGACAGCACTTTCAAGCTGTGACCAAGGAGAACGATATGTTTGGTGTAGGAAAATCGAAAGCTAAAAAAGGCTCAGCGTTTGCAGTCGCTGCATTAATCGCAATCATTGCTTCCAGCGGTACTTGCGCTTACGCGGACAAGATGACCGATGCTAAGGAGACAGGAGAATATGTCGTGACCATGGGCGACATAAGAGATGTTGGACTTTGTCTCAAGCAGATACAGCAGCAAGCAGTGTTTATTTTCTTGGAAGCTACGCGCAAAGAATTGCCGATTAATTCCCCTGGTCGGATTATCGAACCAAAGACGCTTACGACTGAAGGACTTAATTTCAAGGAAGAGTACTTGCCGGCAAGACGTGAATGGTTGGTGTTTTTCATTGGCTCGATGGAGCCACTTATTCGCCTCATGGGTAACGACGTGAAGGACGTTGAGAATGGTTTGTATGCCGTTTCCGTACCGAATATAAGCAAAGCCCAATTTGATAGACGTTGGAAGGAATGGTCAGACACGGTTACGAATTTAAATTCGGCGCTAGATAAGATCAACGACTCGTTGGCAAATGAGACAGGCAACAATCAACTTGTCGCTACTCAAGCAGTAGCTATTTACAATGATGCTCAAAAGTTGGAGCATTTGAGAATGCTGGTGCACCACTTAATGCAATCGCATCATCACAAGTCGGCATCGGGCACTGCCAAGCCCTCAACCTAAATAGAATTTGAATTTAAGGGAACTTTTGGGCGACGGTGGCGTCATAGCTACTGTTGCCCTTGGCGTGGGTTTGGGAAATGGCTATTAATAAGGCACTCAATTTAATTATTACTTTGGCATGTCTGGCTGTCGCTGTGCCTTCTTGGTCGGCTGATGGGACTATGGCGTCGACCTATCAATCACCGACTAGGATTCAGCGGCAACCATATCAGGGCGGGGTAAGCCGAACAGGACTTAGAGCGCCTGTTTACGACAACGAGTATGTCCAGCAGACTCAGCGCGGACGAATGGACTCAGGTGTTCGAGATCGAGGCTCATTAGATAGCGGTGTTAGCGACCAGGGACCACTTAACTCAAGTGTCTATGACACGGCTCCGCTTGGTGGAGGCGTCTTTAATCGTGGACCAAGCAACTTTGGCGCCACTGTCGACATCGGCGGCACGCCGATGAACACGACAAGTCAGTTGCAGCTCTTGTCCACTC